>NZ_CAMLFD010000008.1:0-94228 GCF_946479295.1 uncultured Apibacter sp. | reverse complement strand
ACTTTATTTACTTCTTTCATAAATGGTTTATTCAATAAATTTAGGCGTAAATGCAATGAAAAATAGCCTTTTGCCTTTGAAAGAAGTATTTCATATTGATATATGTTGTTCGTGTTAGTATCATGAAATTCAAATATGTTTTTCTTTTGCACAAAACCTTTTTTTTCAAACAAAGGTCCAATTACTTTAGCTATATCGGATATAACTTCGTCTTTTGGTGTTTTATTCATTGTAGTCATTTTTCATAGTAGAAGATGCATTTTTAAATAATTGACGACAATGAAGAGCACCCAATAATTCATTGTCTTACTTGAGTCGAAACTTCCTGTTTCACTTAGTTTTTACGATTCAGTTAAATACTTATAAAAGAAAATAAGCTCATCATCAGAGTTATTTCTTGCTAATAAATAATTATATTTTTCATCCAATTCGATAATTCGGTTTTGTTTTTTCAAAAGGTACAGAGCAGAATAATATGTATTATTAATAATCCATTGTTCCGGATTAGATTGAATATCCGAAATCCATTTTTCAGTAAATAAAACACTTTGCACTAGTTGCGCTTTCCAATTAGGGATTTCATTAATATCATCAAATACACAGATCCAAATAGAAAATCGATCCCTAAAGTCAGCCAAAGATTCATTTTCCTCTTTAAAATCGCGCCAATCCGTTACCATACTTAAGTAGAAATTGCTAGTTCTTATCTTCATTGCGTATTTTATCATTTCATCACTACTGTCTTCTAGACGAATAAAATCTTCATCTAACCATACTTTTTTAAGTACTTTATTTACTTCTTTCATAAATGGTTTATTCAATAAATTTAGGCGTAAATGCAGTGAAAAATAGCCTTTTGCCTTTGAAAGAAGTATTTCATATTGATATATGTTGTTCGTGTTAATATCATGAAATTCAAATATATTTTTCTTTTGCACAAAACCTTTTTTTTCAAACAAAGGTCCAATTACTTTTGCTATATCGGATATAACTTCGTCTTTTGGTGTTTTATTCATTGTCTTACTTGAGCCGAAACTTCCTGTTTCGCTTAGCTTTTACGATTTAGTTAAAAATAGAAGAAATTAAGCTCATCATCATTGTTATTTCTTGCTAATAAATAATAATATTTTCCATCTAATTCGATAATTCGGTTTTGTTTTTTCAAAAGGTACAGAGCAGAATAGCATGTATTATTAATAATCCATTGTTCCGGATTAGATTGAATATCCGAAATCCATTTTTCAGTAAATAAAACACTTTGCACTAGTTGCGCTTTCCAATTAGGGATTTCATTAATATCATCAAAGACACACATCCAAATAGAAAATCGATCCCTAAAGTCAGACAAAGATTCATTTTCCTCTTTAAAATCGCGCCAATCAGTTAACATTCTTAACCTAAAATTGCTAAGTCTTAGCTTCATTGCGTATTTTATCATTTCATCACTACTGTCTTCTAGACGAATAAAATCTTCATCTAACCATACTTTTTTAAGTACTTTATTTACTTCTTTCATAAATGGTTTATTCAATAAATTTAGGCGTAAATGCAGTGAAAAATAGCCTTTTGCCTTTGAAAGAAGTATTTCATATTGATATATATTGTTAGTGTTAGTATCATGAAATTGAAATATATTTTTCTTTTGCACAAAACCTTTTTGTTCAAACAAAGGGCCAATTACTTTAGCTATATCGGATATAACTTCGTCTTTTGTTGTTTTATTCATAGTCTTAACTTCCAAAAAGGAACATTTGCTTTGCTTATGATGATGTCAATTATCTTCCTTACCAGAAAGTGGATTTCCATCCATATCTTTTAGCACATTTTCCCTTACTTAGTAGCGGAACAGGACTCCACCTTATTAAATCAATATGTTATTCAAACCCTTACTAAAAACAAACGAAATAAATATAATTATCAATTAGTTACATATAATAATCAATGATAAAGCTATTGAAATTAAATGAAAAAGTATGATTTTAATATTTTTAAATTAAAACGATTGACAAGAACTTCTTTAGTTACTACTAAGAAAATTTACGACAATTCTAAACAATTATTTTTTACTAATAGGGTGTAAATTCTTTACTATTGATGAGCTAACTCCCTAGTAGTGTTTCAATTTTTTTCATTTTAAATTAAATTTCAAATGATATAAGCGTTGGAATGCAATTTATGGATATATCTATTCGTCATATAAATCTTTAAAAGAGAAGGGAATTGAATGTGAGCTGAATGTTTTCTTTACTACAGAAGATTAAAATATGGTAAATACAATTGAGTAATATCCATTATCCATTTTACTTATTACTCTCGAGGTAATAAAGAAAATGTATATATAGTATAGGCTAATTCCTATATTTTCAATTTTTGTACTAATAAAAATTAGATAAATGTTTACATTCGACTGGATTAGGAAAAGAAAAAATCATCAACTACCATCAGGAAGTACCTTTTAAGATACTGGAAAAGAAAATAGGTGATTCTCATCCAGCACCTTTATTTACCATAATATTCTGGCCAAGTGTTGAAGCTAAAGAGTTAGGGAAAATTAAAAAGACAAGAAGCGAAAGACAAAACATATTCTATGGTTAAAATTTATGACGTTTTTTATAGCAAAAGAATAAAAGCTATCAATTTTTAATTCAATATCTCCTACCAAAGATAGTTGGGTTGGTGTAGGAGCATGAAAAAGAAGTATACTAGTATACGTTTTGGGTAAACAAGAACAGCATGAGGTTAGAATTACGAATTGACAGGGGAAAAAATTCCGAATTGGAAAATATTGAGATTTTTAAACAACTTTATAAAGAAAAAGATACTATAGAAAAGAAAATGGGTGATACATTGGTTTGCGCGAACCAATACGGCACTCGAATGTGTGCTCTTATAAAAGATTTTACCAATGACGGATATAAGAATGAGGAAGTAGAATGGCTATATCATTACGAGCTATTGATACTATAAAAAAGCTAGAAAATGCTACTAAACCTTTGGTTAATATGTTAACTTTTTAAATTTTAATTTCTCAGCACTCTATCCAAAAATTCAAATTCGATGTGGGGGAGAAGTGTTTAGCTATTTCCAGCAGATTGTAAATATCAATCCTCACTTCTTCTTTTTCCTCTTCCGTTGTGGTCTTATTTTCCAAAGAAAATAAATGCGTTTGACAGGTATTGAGTAGCGAAAGCAAGGTAAATCCCAATTGCTTATAATTAGTAGTTCCTGTATTCATAAAACGCAGGGTACGGTCTTTCTTTAGATCCTTGATATAGTCCTGTATTTCTGTATTGAATTCTATATTCATTTTTAGTATCTTTATGCAGACAAAGTAATGATAAAAGAATAAGATAAAATATTCTGTATTGGAAAATAAAATTCCCAAAATAAGAATGTCTTATTTTTAGCGTATTATTTCCTACTTTTGTAACTTATACAAGAAAGCGATAAACCATGAACACACCTATAGAGCCTAAAAAAGTTCACCACGGGAGAAATGTAAAAAGACTACGGGAAATGCTGGGTGTAAAACAAGATACTCTAGCTGTAGAATTAAACATAACCCAAGCTACGATGTCTAAGCTAGAGGCAAAGGAAGAAATAGAAAAAGATATCCTGCAAAAAATAGCTCAGATACTTAAAATTCCGGTAGAAGCCATAGAAAATTATAATGATGAAGGAGCTTTGAATTTAGTAGCAAATACATTTAATAATCATGATGCTTCTATAGGTCTTACCATCAATTTCAATCCTATAGATAAAATAGTAGAGCTTTATGCGGAAAAAGAAGCCCTTTACGAGCGCATAATTCAGGAAAAAAACGAACTAATAGAGAAGCTGTTAAATAAGTAAACAACAAAAAAATAGTAAAATCTTTTCAAATTATATTTCGTGTAAGTATAAAATTTGTTTGGATGCTAAAGCAGTTATCATAACCTTGTTATCAGAAACTTTTTAATAAGCAGTTTGAGGCAATTATTAAACCATTAACTTTGAAGAAAATTCTACAAATGAAAAAGTTGTTTGTCCTTATGCTTTTAGTAAGTATTAATGTTTTTTGTTTTGGACAGGAAAAAACAAATACGTCAAAAGACTTGGAAGATAACAAAGCTACTCCTATATTTTCTTTCCCGCCAATTATAGATGAAAATTATTATTGTGACATAATAGAAGAAGCAGAATTTACGGAAGGGAATTTTAATAGATATGTTGGACAATGTTTTGATTTAGATAAGAAGACAAAAGAGAAGGTGGCGTTGCGATTTGTAGTTGAAGAAGATGGTTCTATATCTGATATTAAAGTAATTAGTAAAAATTTAGCAAACAGATTGGATGAAAATTGTATAGAAGCTATTAAAAAAACTAATGGTAAGTGGAAACCTGCTACTATTAATGGAGAACCAGCTAAGACTTATTTAACAGTTGTAATTAGTGTACCTGAAGATCCCATTCAATCCCCCGAATAAATAATAAACTCATCCTAGTAGCATTAAAATATAATAATAGTTACAATTTACTTTACGATAAATAACAAAAATTCATCCTTATAAATTTTTTTCATATAGGATTAAATAAGGTGAAAAAGTTATATTATTATCTTTATTCTTATTTAACGTCTTAAATAAACATTGATAATCCTGTAATTTTTTTCGATCTTTAAAAAAGAATAAAATCCACATTATTCTTAAAGATTTAGGTTTGTATAACGAAAAAACACTAAAAATGTCAAGGATTTGCAGTTTTACAAATTTATTAAATGAAAGTAAGACAAAAAAGATTAATTTTTAAACAAAAACGGATATTTAGCTTTATGCTTCATTAAGCATAACGGTACATACAATGGAGTAAGAATGGGGGGAATACACCGCTCTATTTCCAGAGTTTCTTGGTATATAAGAAGAAAAGAACATATATAAAACTTTTCTATATCTATAAATAAACGGTAGAGGTAGAATATAAAAATATATGTAAGCTGTAAAAATAAAAGGTAAAATTTCGTATTTTACATGTTCGGTATCTCATAAACTTTACAGAAAATTATATGATGGGGGAAGATATTTTGTAAACAGAAAAGCTATATTTAACACTTACTATGAAAAACAAATACTTTCCCAAAAGAACGGACATTTATTAAAGATGTTTGAAAAGGTTTTTGCTGATATAATTTATGATGAATATTATAAAAAATACAGAAAGAAATATTACAAGGGATAGCTAACTAAAAAAGAAATTATTTTAAGAAAAAAATAGATAATGAGGAAAGCTAGCCATCCGGTACGTATAAAAGTTGTTATGCCTATAATTTATAAATCTATTAGGTTAATAAATATTTATCTGGTTTATTTAAAAGGGAAAAAATACTGCCAGGAAACAAAAATTCAGAGAAAAAATGATTTAGCTTTCATACTGAATTTTTATACTGTCTGGAAATGTTTTAATTTCCTATAAAAGTGGCGGGGTGAGATTGTCTCCCTAAGAAGTGTCGGAGAAGTTTAGTAGGGTAGGCTCGTATAATCATATAGATAAATTTTTGATAAAAAATTTTATAATATATAATATTGTTTATCTAAACTTAAAGTATTTTCAAATAATCAATTCCCTGTTATTAAAACACTTTTAATTTTGTTATATTATCATAACAAAACCCTTTAAAATTAAATACTTTAAATAATAAATAATAGATCACTTATTATTTTATATAAAAAAGCACTAAATTTAGCCTGTATTTTACAAACTAAAAACCATGAGATTTCCTACTAGCCAAGATAAACATTTTTATTACTCAGCCCCTTGTTACAATTATAAAGTACAAGGAACCTCAAAATATAAACATGGAGAAAATTATACAGAAAACCACTTTAAAGCAGATGTTTATTATAAAGAGAATAGAGATTTTACCGATTATAAAATAACCAATTTTTCACAGTCAGCAAAAGCAATAGTATATGAATTAGCACAAGATTTCTTTACTATAACCTCTGATTTACAAGTACAATTAGACTCTAAAGAATATGTAGAAAAAATATGTAACCTTGAGGATATTTTTCAAAAATACCAACAACAAAAACCCTTATTGCTGGAGAAATACAAAAATGTACCCAATATAGAAACCCTTGTAGAAAACTATGAAGCCAACCTTCAAAAAGAAGAAAAACTACGGAAATCTATTTTTTATAAAGGAATCAGCAGGGTTTTCTTTACAGGATTAAAACCCATTATCAGAAGTACTACTATACGGCATGAAATTACAAGGACACGAAATTGCCCTGAACCCATATTTTCTGTAAGTTTTCCCATAACCGAAACTATTTACTGGAGAAAAGAAGGAGATAAATACAAAGTAGAAATTAAAGGAAATGTTGATTTTAAAAGAATGGAACAAGATAACGAAAAAGACCGTTTTTTACAGGCTTGTTCTAATTTAGTAGATAATCAGGTAAAACCTTCCGATGTAGCTCTTTATACCCAAGAAAAATATACATTAGACCATAGGTTAAACTATGAAACAGCAGATTATCTGTATAGTTTTGGAATACAAGGATTCCATGAAAAAAAAGAAACCCTCCATTATCATTTAAAAACATAGTTTTATGTCTGACGAAAATAAAAAATTTGTTCCCGAAGGAGTTTATTTAGTTTGTGATAAAGGAAAAATAGTAACCCAGTTGTTAGGAAGTCCAGATAGGAATGTATATTTTTATGGGGTAAAAGCATGTACAGATGCAGATAATAAATTTGGGATTAATATTTTATCCTTTGGTACATGTAAGACCTGCGGAGCTTGTAAATTTGAAGAGATACAATGGACAAAAGTAAAAGAGAAAGGCTCTATCAATAATAGCAAAGCACTATTGGAGCATTCCGAAGGTCTTTGTAAAGAAGGACAAGGAATTATAAAAATATACTTTAGCAAATACGAAGCAGGATTAGCTAATGAAAACCAGAATGAAAGTGCTTTTGTAAAAGAAAGTTTATCTTCCCAGATTTTAGGCACTGCTTTAACTACTCCTTTCGGACAGGTTATTGATTTATTTTGCAAAGATGATGATAAATTTACAGAAGGGGTAGGGCGAGGATTTAAGAAAGGAATGGAAAGCACATGGAATTTCCTTTCCTCTGATATGTGGAAAAAAGAAACCTGGGTGGGAATGGGTAAATTAGCGGTTATTGGAGCTGCCTATTCCAGTCCGGTAACAGGAACATTGATGGGAGATACTACCCTTGGAATGTTGGATAATTTATATGGAACAGATTTTAAGCAGACCAAAGATAATTTAGTAGAAGGGATAAAAGATACAGTAGGAAATGCCTGGGAAGATGTTAAAAGGGGTAATATGGGGGAAGTAGGGGAAACTTACGGACAACTTCAATATGCCATAGCAGAAGCCTTAATGGGAACTAAAGGAGCAGGAGTAGCCGTAAAAGGAGCTACTACAGGAGCAAAGGCGTTGATAGGAGCAGAAAGACTGGCGCAACTGTCTGCTAATTTTACCAAGGTTCTGGAAAGAATCAGGATGGGAAGTGTGATAAAAGTAGGTAAAAAAATTGAAAAGATAGCTGATGATTTAGACCCTCCTGGAACGAAGAGAAATTCAATAGGACAATTATATGATGAGAAGACAGGGAGATATGTAGATGTCCCCAAAGTAAAAGGAAATTCTAAAAATACTGTGAAAAGTGATAAAAGTAATTTATTAAAGAAAAATATACAAAATGGATTAAAACGCGAAAATGAAGTAAAGAATGAATTAATTAAAGAAGGACATAATGTAAAAGGCAGTCAAGTTTCAGTTAAAACGAAACATACTAGAAGAATAGTAGACCATTTAATAGAGGAAAAGGATACCAAAAAGATTAAAGCCATAGAAGTTAAAAGTGGAAATGCGAAACGAACTCCCTCTCAAGTTTTAAAGGATGAATCAATGGTAAAAGATGGGGGAAAGATTATTGGTAAGAATGCTCCTAAAGATTTAAAGAATAAAACAATAAAAATAGAAACAGAAATTAGAAAGTAATGAAATATGACGATTATAGTTGGCATATAAACGATTCTTTTCCTTCAGATTTATCTGAAGAAGCTGCATTAACTCATATGGGAATGTTCATAGGCTGGGTTATTGATAAAGGATTTGAAAGTGAGCTTTTAAAAGAAGATTGTAGTAATGATCTTTATAAATTTAGAGAACGAAATATAACAGGAGCTCAATTTATTAAGGAATGTTGTGATTATAAATTAACATCTTATGATTTAAATGAAGAAGCTAATCGTTTTGCTGAAAAATATTATGAATCAGGACAATATTATGATGATTATGCTAATGCTTGTAATGATAATAATGAAACTATTTTCCATGAATCTGATAATTGGGAAAATTATGAAAAGATTAAAAATATTATTGAAAATAGATACAAAAGATGGAAGAAAATTTATTATTAAATAATTTTAATTATGACTTTAGAAGAATTAAAAAAACTATATACAGAATTACAAAAAGAATATAATAATCTTAAGAAGCTAAATGAAGTTGAACAAATAACTAAATCAAGAGCTTTTATCAAAAAGTTATTAGAAAAAAATGAAGAATCAATGTTAAATTTTCATTATTTATTATTAAGAGATAAGGAAATACCTGATTTATATAATAGAATAAGAGCATCATTTGATGAAAGACCTAAAGAAATTATAGAACCTTTTCTATTAGACAAACTAAAAACCGAGAAAGATATATTATTGAAGGCTGATACTATCCAGTTATTAGGAGGGATAGGTTCTTCTGAGGTATTACCCTATGTAAAGAATAATATCAAGTCAGAAAATGGTAATATACGTTATCGCTGTATTATTGTTTTAGGCTGGTTAGGAAATAAAAATGATTTACCTATCCTTAATGAAAGATTAATCAATGAACCTAATGATGAGCTGAGAGGGTATGCAGCAACCGCTATGAGACAGATATGGTTTAAGAAAAGAGCTACTAGTGAAGATATTTTACCTTACTTGTATTCAGCCTTAGTAAATGAAAATTCAGAAGAAACACTAAGTATGATTATTATTGTAATACAAGATTTATTAAAAAGGAAATTTGGATTGCAGGAAAGAATTGATGAACGGAGAATTACAGGAGATGTATTTAAAGCCAAAGAAAAGGTAATACAAAAATTAGGGTTAAAATGAAAGTTTTCTATCAGGATTATACCCAAGGATATAAATAATTTAACTATGACTTTAAACGAAATAAAAGAATTATATACAGAATTACAAAAAAATTATGACGAAATTAAATCTATAGAATTAACTAATGAACTTTCAAAATTAAATGATATAAATACATTAGAATTCCATTATAATATACTAAAAAAACAAGATAATTTATATTTATTCTATGATGTAAGAGGAATCTTCGATGAACATGGAGAAGCAGGAAAAGAATTTTTATTAGAGAAATTACATACAGAAAAAGATCCAGATTTAAAAGCAGAAGCCCTATTTATTTTGGGAGTAATGGAATGTCAGGAAGTTAAACCCATTGCTTTAGAATTTCTTAAAAGTAAGAATTACAAACAACAATATTATGGAATAATTGTTATTGGCTGGCTGGGGAATAGCGAAGATATACCTGTTCTAGAAAAAGAGATGATGAAAAATGATGAACATCAATTAAGACTTTATGCCGCTACAGCATTAAGACAAATCTTTTTTAATCATGCTAAACTTAAAAAGAAAATAATTTTAGCTTATTGGAATGCTTTGAATACAGAAGAAGATGTGGAAGTAGCAAAAGCTATAATTGCCTGTGTTCAGGATTTATTAAAAACCAAACTAGGAATTAGAGAATCCATGACAGAAGGGATGATAGGGAATTTAGATATAGCTAAACCTAAAGCAATAAAAGCAATAAATAAATTTTTAAGTTAAAATATGAAAATATTTTCATTTGACCCAGAACTTGACAATAGTGTAGATGATGATTTAGATTTAGAAGAAGCATTAGAAGAATTTTATTATTTGACAGATGTTGAAGGAACATTTTTCGGAATAGAAGATTCCGAAGAAAGATGTATTCAGTTTGCTTGGATAAGTCAGGATAAATGGTTGGTAGATATTCCCAAGCCACCTGATTTTATCAATTATCAGAAATATGCAGATTATGATGAATGTATAGAGATGATAAAGCGGGTATATGAACTTAATGAAGTAGTGCAGTTTGCAGGGATGATAAAAGTAGATATAATGAATGAAAGTTTAGATGATAAATTAGGAATTTAAAAAGTAATAATTGCCAAATTAGATAGTTCTGAACAAAAAGAAATAAAAAATATAATTCCTCCTTCTGTTGACTCTATTCCCAAAAATCAACCTTATAAAATTTATAAAGGGAAATACTATACAGAAGAAGAATGGAAAATACTGGAAGAAAAATTATATCAGGAGTATTTGAGAAAAAAGAATAGATAAAATACATGAGTTTTATTTTTTATACTATAGGAATGATAATGAAATTGCTAACCTTTTAAAAAATTTAAAGTAAAAACATATTAAAGATTTGAGTAAACCAATATGTAATAATTTTTCGTTATGAAAGAAATTGTACATTTTAATCCACTTATTGCCATCAAAGCCTTTTTTTATATGCTTGAAATCTAAGATACTCATTTCTTGATAAGTTAATTCAGTATAACAACAAAATATAAACATATTTGCGACTTTAAAAATTTCTTTTATACAATCTTTATTGTTCTTAAAATTAGGTTTATTCCAAAAGCATTCTTAACTCTGAACCTCATCTGTACTAAAAGATAATCTCCCTTATCTGAATATGTAGTTTCAACATGCTCAAAACTCCCAGAATCATTCATTCTATCTTTATTTTTAGTAGTAAAAATCATTATTTGAATCCATGATTCCGTTTTTTCAATATATCTAACTTTTCTAAATAGCTAGAATCTATATTTTTCTCTTGCATTGTTGACTTTACTGTTTCTATATCCCTTGTCGTAGTAATCCATAAATAATCCCATTCAAAATCCGTAAACTTTGAAAAAATTAAAACATCTGTATTATTTTTATCAATAAAAGTTTCTATTTTTTCTGCAACAGATTTCTTACAATTGAATAAAAGAAAAATTGTTAAAATAGATATTATTAAATTTCTATTCATCTTATATTAATTATCATTCTATTTGATATATTTTAATAGGATTAATTGGAACTAATTCCCCATCTTCTACATTACATATAGAATTATCCTTAGAAAGAACTATAATCTGCCCCCTTGAGATTTTAAAATCTAAAAGTGCAGATGGCTGTTCTGGAGCTAAGGAAAAAATTTCTCTGGTATCTGGGGGAAACTCATAATAAACAACTTCTTTATTATATACATACACTATAGTATTAAAATAATCTTTACTTATTCCATATTCCGTATTTTTAGAATTTTCTATTTTTTTTACATTAATATTTTGTTCTTTCATTAATTTGATATAATCTCCACCTATACTTCCACTAATTAACCAAGTTTCATCCCATTTAAAATTAGTGAAATCTGATAAAATCACAGTTTTTGAGTGATTTTCTTTTATATAATCTGCTGTTTTTTTTAATGGAGTTTTATTACAACTTATTAATGATAATAACATAGCTTGTAATAGTATGATTTTTTTCATAAACTAATAATTTTTGGCTTTAGGTATTGTTTTGAACCAATCTATATCTTCTTCGCTAACACCTAACCTCTTTAAAACATAATCAAAAGTATTTTCAAAATATCCATAACGATTCATAGTGCCTACAGCCTGTTTAAGCTCATCATATTGTTCTTTAGGTAATTGGGTTTGTATAGCTTGCCACATTCCATCTCCTGTTTTTTTCGCTTCCCATAATCCATTTTCATAGTAATAGTCTAAAACTTTATCAGCCAGTTCATTCATAGGCGCATTAGGGTATTGAGAGCCTATTTCTCTTCCTATTATATTATTCTGTAAATCAGCATAATTATCCGCATCCGAAACACTTTTATAACCATTTTTTTGATATGTAGGATTGGCATTATCCTCGTGTGAATCTCCAACTTTTTTGGCTATTACTTCATTAAAATCTTTAGTTATAGAAGCTTGCCAAAGGGTATGTCGAAAAGCATTGCCTTGTGTTCCCTCAAATCTTGTATCATCATTCTTACTCATACTAGATTGTTCATGTATAAGAAATTGAGAAGTGTCATCTTGATAAGATTCTGTTAATTTAGGTAAGTATTTTTTATCTGTAAGGTATTGTTGAAATCGGATAGAGTTTTCAGTAATTGAATATTTATCTCCCAATGGATTCTTAACTTTTAGTGTTTCATTAGGGTGATTAATAGCAAATAAGATTTCTTTCAATTTATGAGCATTGTCTCCAGTATAAAAATGTAATCCAACATTTGCTATTACATTTGCTGAAATAAAAGTTTTAGGAAAACGTAAAAATGCAGTTACCTTTAACGCTTGTATTCCAGCTTCCATAGCTACATTCTTTCTAATCTCAGATAACCTAACATCTGCAAATTCTTCAAAATAAATAATCTCAATTTTTCCACCTAACACACAAGATAAAGTAGCATTTTCTAATAGGGGATTGTGCCCTCCATATTTCACTTTAGGATGATAACCTATCCAGTCATTCGGCATAGTAGCTAAGGCACAAAAACAAGGTGCCATACTTATAAGAGTTCCTGTTGCTGCTCCTCCTGCTGTTGCAAGAACAGTTCCCAAAATAATTCCTCCAAGTCCTCCTGTAGAGATAGTAAGAGCTGCTATAGCTGCTCCTACTATGGCACCAGCAACTAACATTTTCCCACAAATAAAATTCCCATTAGTTCTATCCTCTTTAGTAGCCGCTAACCTACCTCCTGCAATTTTTACAGTTTGTTGACTTGTTACTTTAATGGGTTGTTTGTTCATTCCATCTGAACATACTAACCATACTTTATCGGGGACATATAATTGTGTCATACTATTTCTTCTATTTTAATATTGGATGTGTAATAAAGTTTTTCATGGACTTTTTCTATAAATAAAGCATTAGAACTAATCAGATTTCCATATTTTAAAGATAAAATAGAATCTGAGGTACAAGACAATGAGTAGTTTATTTTATCCGCATCAATACCTGTGAATTTTTCAAACTGACTTTTATATAAAGATTTTATTTCAGAGAGTTTACTCCGTATGTTTATAAATTGTTGTTTAAAATAAACATTGTGCAAATCCTTTTTATATATAATTTGTTTTATATCGGCTTTACTTTCTATACCCGAAAATAGCACCGAGTATATGGGTTTATCATTCTCTATAACTGAAGACTGGTTGTAAATTTTTTCAGAATTATAAAATCTAGAAAAAAATAAAGAAAATAAAATATCTTTTCTTAGTACTGGTAAAGAATTAGAGTAATCTTTATCTCCTGTTTTTATAACTTCATTAAAATCTGGATTATTTTCTAGTTTAGATTTTATATTATCCCACTTGCTTAAAATTTCATTTTGATTTATAATTTTGTTTGCAGACCCTTCTAAAGAGAGTTCTAATTCTAATTTTTCAAAAGGAATATTCAATTTTTTTAGTAAATCTAATAAGGGGTTCCATTGAGAATTTAATTGCTTTTCTTCTTTCTTTAATACTTTGATTTCTATTTGATGATTATATAATCCCTTCTTGTATAAAACCTTCCATTCTATTTCTTGTATACTATGAGTAATAGGCTTATTTAAAACAAATAATTGAGAATCTTGAGTGATTTTATATCTCTTTTTATTATCTTCCAGTTCTAATTTTATAATACCATTTTTAAATGAGCTTTCAGAAGGTATTAAAATATAAGATAGATTTCTCGGAAGTTTATCTCCTCCTAATAAATCAGAAAGTTCACAATATCTATTATGAAAATCTCTCAACTCATCTATAGATATACCTAAGTTAGAGGCTATTCTATCTAAAGTATCTCCTTTTTGTATTTTATATAATTTATATTCTTGATTACTCATAAATAAAATTAAGACTTAAAAACAAAGATAAAATAAAATAAAACATATTCAAGGTGAAGATGAGAATATTATCAATATTGATAACTAGTTTTAAATATAATTTCCCACATATAATTCAACAGTAAATTTCGGATTTTTTACAAAAACTAAAATAAGTTTCCTTAGGTATTACTAAATGGTCTACAAATACTAAATCCAGTTATTTACAAGCCTGTTGTATTTTCTCTGTTAAATTCCAATCACTTTTAGAAGGATTTACATTGCTATTTGGATGATTATGTATAACTACAATTGTAGAAGCATAGTCTTTTAAAGCAGTACTAAGCATAAGCCTTATATCTCAAGAAGAAATCCCATATTTAGCTAAACTGTAATATCCTAATACAAGATTGTTTCTATTTAAATAAAGTACTTTTAACTCTTCCTGTAGTTCATTGGTTTTCATATTCCAAATGGATAGATCTAAATCATATAAAATTGAGTATAATTCTCTATTTTTATTTTCTCTTGGTTCTTATTGGTATAGGACACTTTAATTTCTGATATTTACATATTAAAACAAATAAAAAGTACATCCACTTTTTGGAACACTCATATAATAAGGATACAAAAAATGGACATACTAATAATTAAACGGTTAATTCTTCATCCAGGGAAAAAGCATGATTCTCTGTTAATTCCTTTTGAATGTAGGAAGAAGTATTTTTCTTGTGGATAATTGATTGGGTTTGTGGGGCTGGTGGCTTAGTACTAGGAAAATAAGTATATCGGTGAGTAAGAAGTAAAATTTCTCCAGTATCTTTTACTGTATATTCGTAAGGTTCACATTCCTGTTTTTCTATACTTCCTGGTAGTTATGAACCAATTAAAGATTGACAAACCAGTTTATCAAAAGTGCAGGATAAATAGGCTTTTTTAGAAGTTGCGTAATAATTTCCTGTTTTCTGGCTTAACAGCATTTCAATTCCACCAGAGATTTTTAATACAAAAAAGGAAGTTCCGTTTCTCTTTTCCTTTCCTTGTAGTTGATAATTTTTACCATTGATTTATGTTTTTTGAGTTAGTAAGACCACCAGGAAACAAAAATCCAGAGCAGAAAGATTCAGCTTTCATCTGGGGGTATTTAATTAGGATAGGTCAAATTCTTACAATTTTTCAGATAAATTTATTTATATTTATAAACAAATTAATTAATAATATTTCCATCTCAAAAAAATAAATTATGTATATCGATTATTCTACTTGGGAGTCTAGTGAATTTGTATTAAATTCACTTAATTTAGATTTAAATAATCCTAGATTAAAATACAGAAATACGAGGTTAAATCAGCCTGAAATAATGAAATTTCTTATAACTAATGAAGAGGTTTATGAATTAGCTAAAAAAATATCTGAGGAAGGATACTTTGTAGGGCAAGAACCTATTATTTGTATTGAAAATAATAAAAAAATTGTTTTAGAAGGGAATAGGCGTACTGCTGCTTTAAAATTATTGCAAGATCCAAATAAGTATTTAACAAAATCTAAGGCTAATATATTGATTAATAATATATTAAAAAATAATTTTTCTACTGATAAAAAATTACGATGTTTTATTGCTCCTAATAGATTATTGGCTAACCCTTTAATCTATGATAGGCATAGAGGTGAGTCTTTGAAAAAATGGAAAACAGGAAATCAATATGCTTTTGTAGCTGATATGTATTATGAAGATGGTCTATCTATTGAAGATATAGCAGAAGTCTTAAATGAATCTAAATCTAAAATTATAAAACCCCTTAAAGCTTATAATTTATTTTTAGAAGGAAAACATTTATTAGAGCAAGAAAAAAATAAAAAAATTGAAATTGACGATTTTGATTTTACTAATTTAGAACGCTTTTATTCTCATGAAGAAGCTAGAAAACTTTTAGGCATTAATTTTAACATAGAGAATGGAACATTAATCATTAATATTCCTAGAGATGAATTTGAAAAAAGATTAAAAGTAATATTTGAAATTATAATTGATTCTAAAGCTTTTTCAAGGGAGTTTAATACTGAAGATGATAAAGAAAAATTTATTAATAAGTTAAAAAATAATTATAATTTTGATTTTAGTGTATCTCAAGAAAAAATAGAAATAAGTAAATCAACCAAACAAAGAGCTGATTTAGAAGAAGAAAAACGAAAAATAACTCCTAGGAGAAAAAAAAAAATAAAAAATACATTTTTTGAAAGAATTATACCACATGAAACAGAAATACACTTCAATCATCAAAAATTAGATAATTTATTTTTAGAGTTAAAAAACTTACCTAATGATAAATATTATTCATTTGCCCTTCTTTTAAGAACTTATTTAGAACAATCACTATATTTTTATTTGAAAACAAATAATTTATTTGCAAATTTATCGGATAAAACAAATAAAAAAAATTTAAAAGATAGTGAAAATAAAGTAGATACACTTATTAAATATTTAAATGAAAAGCATAATGTCAATTCTATAGATAAAAATAATATTATGAATATTTTAAGATTTAATTCTTCTAAAGATTATTCTAATGCCTCTCTCAAAATAATGCTAGAGTATATAATGAATAATGAATTAGATAAATTTTTTGATGTGCAACAAATTAAAAATTTAAAAAATTATATTAATAGTATAAAAGATGGTTTAGATTTGGCGGTCCATAATATAGAAACTTATGTAGATTTATCACATAATAAAAGAGCGTGGAATCATTTAGAACCATTATTTGTAACTTTGAGCAATAATATTAATAGAGAGGATTAAATGTTTTATTCACCATTAAGATATCCAGGAGGAAAAAATAAATTATCAGCTTTTATAGCTAAAATATGTATAGATAATAATATCAATGGACATTATATTGAACCATATTCTGGTGGAGCTTCTGTAGCATTATTTTTACTATTTGAAGGATTTGTAAATAGGATAACAATAAATGATAAAGATAGATCTATATATGCCTTTTGGTATTCTGTTTTAAATAAAACGGATAGATTATGTGAAATGATAGAAAATGCAGAACTAACAGTTAATGAATGGAAAAAACAAAAAGAAATACAAAATAATAAAGAAAATATTGGCTTGTTAGAATTAGGTTTTTCAACTTTTTATTTAAACAGAACAAATCGTTCAGGAATAATTAATGCTGGAGTGATTGGCGGAATAGAACAAAAGGGAAATTATTTAATGGATTGTAGATTTAATAAAACAGAATTAATTCAAAGAATTAAAGTAATTGCTTCAGAAAGAGAAAAAATAACTCTATATCAGTTAGATGCAATAGATTTAATAGATATAATTCAACAAGAAGCAGAACAAAATGATACTATATTTTATTTTGATCCACCCTATTATTTAAAAGCAAATTCTCTTTATATGAATTATTATCAAGATGATGACCATAAAATTGTAAGTGAGAAAATTAAATCAATTGAAGGTATTAGGTGGATAGTTTCTTATGATAATGTTCCTCAAATTCAATTATTATATTCTGAATGTTTAAAAAAAGAATTCTCTTTTAAACATACAGCCTATAAAGCAAGAGAAGGTAAAGAAATATTATTTTGGAGTAATAATATTGTAGTACCAAAAATTAAAAATTGGAATCCTACTAAATTTAAATTAAAAATAAAAAAATCTTTACAAAAAGAGGTTATATATAAAAACCCTACCTCAAAGCTGAGGCAGGGTATTAACTAACTCAAAAGCAATGATAGGACTTATTTATCATGTTTTTTGAATACTTTCAGTAAAATTTAACGCATTTACATTTCTTTCCAGAAACGCATCAATATAACTGGATTTATTTGCTTGAGTTAATAAGTTATACACTTTCCATAAATTAATATCACCCATTGAATCCCTGCAAAAACTCTCTTCCTGATAATAATCTTTTGCAATAGTAGAAAACTGACTATCATTAAAAATCAATTCAGGAATTTATAAGTTCTCTTTTTCTTTTTTAGGTAAATGTTGATATAATCTTGCTTTTCCCAATAATTGAGCAAACTGCTGCTCCGTTAAACTATATTCAAGCAATTGTTTCATCTAATTGAGATGTTTCTCTGCTTCATACTTTTTTAATATCTGTAGAATAATCCTGATAATAAAAGACATCCTTACATAATAAATGATTTTCTCATGATTTAATAAATCCTTAGCATTTTTATGAATGGGTTCTGGTATACTTCTTTTAATCTGATGAGAGAGAAATACCCGAATCTCAGGAATATCCAAACTATGATGAGGAAATATCTTACTTATACAATCTTGAGAGATTTCTATAAGTTCCTGATGAGCAATAGTCCTATCATTATCTTTGGATAATAAGGATCAATACGATCATTTTTCAGATAAAAAAAGTTTACCTCTTCTTTATTGGATACTATAAATTGTTTGAGCTGTTTATTTTGAGAAATTAGATTATTGAAATTAGATTATTAATACTTAATGTAGTATTATTAAATAAATTATTTTCGGATATTGATTTCTCTATTATGTTAGTACTTTTAGGCATAAGGGGAATAGAGATTTCCTTTTGTGTTTTCTGTCTGTACATTTTAATTCACTTATTGCCATCAAAGCCTTTTATTATATGCTATGATTCTAAGATACTCATTTCTTGAACAGGAACAGATCTGTCCTGTGTCCAGTATTATATATAGTTGGACAAATATAAATATAAAGGTGCAGGATAAGGTAGACATAATTAATATTTAAGGTTTCATAAGATTTATATTGATATAATTTATTGATTACAAATAACTTGTATAATCAGGTGGTCCCTGGTTCGAGCCCAGGTGGGACCACTTTTAAAAAACTCAAATCATTGAAAACCCGTATTTTAAAGTACAGGTTTTTTATTTTTAGACAACATTTAGACAACGAATTGATTTTTTATTAATTACATAATAACTTTTCATACGTACCAGGCGGATAACTCTCTGCAATATCTATTTTTCTACTTAAAATACTTTCTTTTTTAGTTAGCTTTCCCTGATAATGTTTCTCTCTGTATTTTTTGTAATATTCATCATAAATCTTTTCAGTAAAAACCTTTTCAAACATCTTTTATAAATCTCTGTTCTTTTGTGAAAGTGTTTGTTTTTCATAATAAGCATTCGGTAAGGCTTCTCTGTGTACAAAATACCTTCCTCCATCATATAATTTTCTACAAAACTTATGAGTTGCCGGACATATAAAATACCAAACCTTACCTTTTTCTAAATTTGAAGGTTTAGAACTTAGATATATTTTATATTCCACCTTTTCCATTTGCTTATAGACATAGGAAAGTTTTATTAAGGTTTTTCATCATATATATAAGAAACTATGGAAACAGAACCACTATTAAACCCATTCCTGCTCCATCGTATCGCTCCGCTTAGTGAAGTATTTAAAGATAAATATCCGTTTTTCTTTAAAAAAGTAATATCTATGTTTTTACATTCATCCAATAAAGTTGGGAAACTGGAAATTCTTGATATTTTAGTGTTTTTTTATTATACAAACCTAAATCCTTAAAGAGGATGAGGTTTTACTCTTTTAAAGATACAAAAAAATTGCAGAATAATCAAATAATCAATTATTAACCAGCTTGTTAATCTAAATATATTAAAGGTAATACAAATTTTCACCTTATTTAACCCTATATACAAGGGGTTAATCAGGGATAAATTTATCATTAATTAATTTATTTTATGTTAGATTAAATAAATATCTTTGTGTAAAGATAACATTTTTACTTTTCTTTAATTTTTTAGTTGCTTATGTCAAATATAAAACAAACAGATAGAATGGATATTTTTATTGAGGAAAGTAGAAATATTATTCTGATTCAGGAAAGATGGGAATATAACTGGATTACCAGATTAACCTCTTGGACTTTAACCGAAAAGAGAAAATTCCATGAAATGGCAGATAGTTTAATCTGGAAGAAATGGGGTGGACACTTCAAATTAAAAGTAAGGGGAACTTCTACTTTTGCATTAAAACATAAAAACTCTACTTTTACAGTAAATTTTGACATTAAATGGGTATTAATATCTCCGCATTGGAAAGTAAATGTTACTAAAATTATCCCTGGAGGATTTGAATTAAGTTATGTAGATTGGACAAATAGAGTGATAAGCCTAGATACTGAAGATACCAAAATAGTTGTGCGTCCTAAAAATGGACGGAAATACAGACAATACCCGATAGCTCATGAATTTGGGCATGCTATTGGTAATGTATTTTCACATAGTGATGAATATAGTACAAATTATAGACTAAACGGAGGTTTTCAATTAGATTATTCAAGTATTATGAATATTGGAAATGAACTGAGGAATCGTCATTTAGATTATATCTTACAGCAATTAAATATCATGTTTACTAATACCACATTTTATATTGTATGAAAATTATTACCATTTGCTTATTCCTAGTGTTAAACATAAGTTGTAATAAACCTAAGCTAACTATGGATTCTGAAGCAAGAACCTATCCAAAAGAAATAAATACTAAACAAATGAAATATATAAATCCGGAAGAAGTAAAAAACTGGTCGTTCGAACAAATTAAAGAAAAATATAAACCTATACAAGAAGAAGACTTTTTATTAAATGAAGCTATTATATCCGAGTTTAGAATAGGGTTATATAATTTTTTTAATGAAAAAGAAAGAAAAGAACCTATAACAATTAAAGAAGTTACTTGGGAGAAAGACCAAAATACTAATTATACTGTATGGTATAAAAAAGAGGCTGACCAATGGGTTTTTATTGATTCTTATATCTGGGGTAAAAATTGGGATTTTTAATTTCTTCTTTTTAATTTTTTATTCAAGAATATATTTTTTGTAAGGTATTTATAGCATAGATGATAACCATAGAAGGTTTTCCTGTTTCAATAAAAATAGATAATGTCTGATTATTCTTAAAGTAGATAATTCCTTTAGTAATTACTTCTTTTTTCTGTGTATCAAAATTAAAACCTTGAAACTAGTTATAATGGGTTGTTTTTATTTTGTTAGCTGAAATAAAAGCAATAGTTCCTTTATCTGTAATAGCCATTACATGATCTGAAAGTTTGAGTGTTTATAAAAACTGTCAGCTGATATCAGCTAATATAACTAATTCTCTTCATAGTTAAAAATATTTTCTTTATTGGTGTCATTTTCTATTTCAAAGAGGAAGAAATTAGTTTGATTACTATCCTTATCAATTAATTCAATCAACTTCTCTTTAACTAAATACTTAGATTGTAAGAATGTATCCATAGGTGTTTTTCCTAAGCAGTATTTACCTGTATGAGTTCTTTGCTGGTTATAATATTCCATCCATTTATCTAAATCCTTTTGCAGTTCATCAATACTTTTATAAACTTTTTTTCTAAAGGCAATTGCATAAAATTCATTTTGGATAGTTCTATGGAACCTTTCACATATTCCATTAGTTTGAGGGCTTTTAGCCTTAGTTCTGCTATGATCTATATCTTCTATGGCTAAAAAAAGTTGATATTCGTTGTTCTCTGGCTACGCAATATTCAGTTTCTCTATCTGTAAGTACCCTAAGTAAACGAAGCTCATGTTATTCAAAGAAAGGAATTACCTGATCATTGAGAAGTTCTGCTGTAATCAAAGCATTCTTTCTATCATAGAGTTTGGTAAATGCTACTTTGGAATAAGTATCAATAAAAGTTTGCTGGTAAATATACCCAACTCCTTTGATATTGTCTACATAATAAGTATCCTGTGAATCTAAGTAGCAGGGATAGTGGGTTTCTATCTCTCCCATGGCTTTTTTATGCTCTTTGGCTCTTTCCAATGCTGATAATTGGGGCTCTGTGAGTATAATTCCTTCTTGTGCTGACTTAGACTCTAACGCTTTTAACCTATGTTTAAAGGTTTGTAAATCATGCCTAAGCCAGATGCTTATTACTCCATCAGGGGAAACTATCCAGCCTTTTTTCCTTAATTCATTACTTACCCGTAATTGACCTAAGGCTGGATTCTCCAAGGCAAGTTCAACAACTGCTTTTTCAATATCCTGACTTACTCTATTTCTGATTACTGATTTTCTTCTGGATATTTCCTGAAGGGCTAATTCACCTCCTTGTTCGTATAATTCTTTGAATCTGTAAAAGCTATCCCTGCTGTAACCCATTACTTTACAGGCTTTGGATATATTCCCTAAGAGTAGCTAATTCTAATACTCCTAATTTGTTTTTGATGAGTTTTTCTTGTCTCGTCATATTACTTAATCTTTTTTAAAGTTACTTTATTTTATTGTAACTGTCAGATTAAATTGAACCTGCAACTTATTTTGGACAATTTTGAATGAATAGTATTTAAGCTACTTCTCTGTACTTGAATTTATACTGTTCATTAAATTCTTTAATGGTTAAATATTCTATTTGTATTATAAAAAAACCTTCTATATATTCAAATAAAGATAGATAAACATCTTTTTTTGATTGGTAAGAGTTTTGATAAATCAATTCTGCTTTAATAGTTTTAAAGAAACTTTCAGCCACCGAATTATCATAACAATTTCCTTTTCCACTCATGCTCTGCTTTATATACTTATGACTTTTCAGGCAGTCTTTGAACTGGTTACAAGCATATTGGATTCCTCGATCTGAATAGAATATAAGAGATTCATTCAATTGAAGCCTGCGATGTGAACAAGCCTTGTTCAAAGCTGGGATAACCGTATATTCAGCCCTAAGACTCTGACTTATATGCCAACCGATAACTTTTCGGTCAAACAAATCAATTACTGTGGTTAAATAGGACCAGACTTCTGTAGTTTTAATGTAAGTAATGTCTGAAACCCAAACCTGATTATAAGTTCCTACTTTAAAGTTCTGACAAAGTTTATTAAGAACTATACCATAACTATGCTTTGAATTGGTGGTCTGTTTAAACCTGCGCATGGATACACTCACCAGATTCTTCTTTTTCATAATACGGACTACCAAGGAGCGGGAAACTTTAATTTCCTGTATCTGGAGTTCTTTAGCTATACGTGGACTCCCATACCTGCCACGACTCCAATTATATACCTTTTTAATCGCTATACCTAATTCCATACGCCAAAGTAAGCGCTTAGAAGGGCTCTTATTCTGCCAATAATAATAACTACTGCGACTTACTTTGAATACACTACACATCTTCTCAATCGGGATGAAATCCAAATAACGTTAGATGAACTCATATCTTACTGATCTTTCTTGGAGAAGATGCTTAGCGCTTTTTTTAATATATCATGCTCCTATCTTAAGTTCTGTGTTTTCTTTCTTTAAGCGAAGTAGTTCTTCCTTTTGCTCATTCTTGGGAAGACGAATCCTAGGACCTTAAAAATCTTTATCTCCATACAATTTATATCTTCTGTACCAGGTACATAATGTATTGATACTGATACCTAAACTCTTGGAGATCTCACTCAGACTTTTACTTTCCTGTACTAAGTTCAAGGCTTCCAATTTAAATTCTTTACTGTACTTTACTAATTTGAACATAATAATAGTTAAATTTCTAAAGTAAACCTTTGTATTGGTCCAGATAAATGTAGCATTTCCACTTCCACTGCTTTAGATTTATACAACACAGTTTAAAAAAGCTATTTAGATTTTAGTTTATTTTTTAATCTATTCATTTGTTCACTTACCTTCTTCTGAACCATTTTTGCATAATGCTCTTGGGTAATGGAAATTTTTGAATGTCCTAATAGCTTAGAAACTATCTCCATAGGAACATCATTGTAAAGCAATACTGTAGTTGCAAATGTTTTCTGGCTATATGATGAGTAAGATTTTTATTAATTCCTACTATATCTGCTATTTCTTTTAAATAGGAATTAAATTTTTGATTAGATATTTTAGGTAGTAAATAAGTGGTAATATCAGAATTATATTTCTCTATTATGTTAGTACTTATAGGCAAAAGGGGAATAGAGATTTCTCTTTGTGTATTCCGTCTGTACATTCTAATCCACTTATTACCATCAAAACCTTGTATTATATGTTTGGATTCTAAAGTACTCATTTCCTGATAAGCTAGACCTGTATAACAACAAAATATAAACATATCTGCTACTTGTTGTAATCTAGTTTGCGAGAAGGTATAATTTTCTAACTTCTTCAATTCTTCTGTAGTAAGATACAATACCTTATTTTCAACTCTTTTTGGTTTATATAATAGAAAAGGATCAATAGTAATAAATCCTTCTGCTATGGCTAATTTTATTATCTTCTTAACTCTCTGAATGGATTTATTAATAGTAATCTGCTTTTGATTTTTATTAATCTTTAAATAGTAATCAAAATCTTTTAAGAATTTCAGGTTTATATCTTCTAAAAGGAAATTATTTTTGTTGTACTAATGTTTTATAAAGTTTTTTATATGGCTTCTAGCTTCCTTAAACTTGTTATAAGTAGATTGGGTGTATTCTTTACCAATCAGCTTCTGCATTCTCTCATTATGCAAATCAAATACTTCTAAAAGAGTTTTTGAGACTTTACTATCCTTACCCTTATATTTTAAGTAAATATCTTCTACATCAAAAATCGTTTCCTGTACTTGTAGAAACAAAAAAGCCTGATTAATTTTTTGTTTAATCAGGCTTATCTGTGTATTAACAAAGTTATTTTCTTGATTTTGAGGTTTTGCTTTTTGCTCCCTATTATTCCTATAATCAGGATTTATAAATAATCCTAATGAAAATACCTTTCTTTTACTTAAATATGTTAATTTACATCTTAATGGTGCTATGCCTTTTACATTTGTATTAACTTTATCTAATACAAATAATATATGTAATTTACTGTTATTCATGTTTTTATTTATTTTCAAGGGTATGCCTTTTCAATAAGTAGGGTATGCCTAATTGTATGCCTTTATTCAGCACGAAGTAATAAAATAGAAAATATCTATACGCAGTAAAATAACCTAACTCCCTGATTTTAAACAAAAAAAGAGAACCAGTTTTCTGATTCTCTTACTTGGTAGCGGGAACAGGACTCGAACCTGTGACCTTCGGGTTATGAGCCCGACGAGCTACCTACTGCTCCATCCCGCGTTGTTTGTGAGTGCAAATATACAACAATTTTCTTATGAACCAACTATAATTTCATTTTTTTAAAGTAAAAGTTCAATTTTTTACAAATTTCATTCAATTTGTTGTTAAAATGTAAAAGTTATAGTGCTGAAATATAACGTTTTATTTAATTTTTTCTAATTGTAAAAAAAATCATCATTTATTAAAAAAATAGACGTAAACAGGAATTCTAGTAGTAAAGTAATAAGTATTTCTATGAATTATAGCGATAATATGAGAAAAAGAAACTCTTACTTTTTAGCATCGTTAGGTAGATTTATATAAAAGATTTATTAAATAGGAGAGAATATTCAGAAAAAATATCAGCAACTATTGATTTAAAAAAATATAAAATGGAGACGTTTCAAATAATAACCTTTTGTAATGAAGAATTTTATAGAGCTTTAAATTCATCCCATTTTCCTTTTGCAGCTAGTTCTGCCTGCTTTGGCCAGCTCGTAGGATTGTGTATGCGGTATGAAGCTCCTTCGTACAATTCAAGAATATTATTTAATGATTCAACGGATTGCTGAGCTAGTTGTTCCCAAGTAAATATTCCACTTTCATTTAAGAAAAATTCAATCCTTTCACCAATTCCTTCAATAATTTTTAGATCATCCTTATGGATAGGAGTGGCCTCTTTTTTATCCTCCTTCTCATTTTCCTTTTCGTTTTCGTTTATTGGAGTTGAGATATTATCATGAGGAATTGACGATCTTCTTCTGATTTTTCCACCGGTATATAAGACCTTCATGGTTTCAATCTTATCAATATGCGTTGCTAGTTCACTTTTTAAAAGCTCATTTTCTTTTTCAATTTCCGTAACATTTTTTTCCTCCTTTTTACCAAAAAGTAAACCTATACAATAAAAAAGCAAGGCTGTAACTAATAAAGGAATAAAAACTACCAAAATGGCCTTTATAAAAGCTTTTGTATTTGGATCATCGCTACTTAAATCCAATTTACTTAAATCCAGATTTTCTATCCAAATATACCAATAACTAGCTCCTAAAATCCATATTATTCCTGTACTAAGAAAAAACCAAAATAATATTTTTTTATTCATGTAATGGTAATTTAATGTTGAAATTGAATGATAAAGATAAGAAAATCTATTAACATATAGATAATTATCTATTTTAAAGATTTAAATTTGAATTTTTATCTACGTATTTATTAATTAATTTTTTGAATTCTTCCGGTTTATCTAGCTTAACATTTATAGGAAGATAAAATAAAACATCTTTCAATAGTTGAAAATGCTTTAAGCGCGTAAAGTCTTTTTCAGTAGTTAAAATAATTGCGTTTCCTTTTAAATTAAGATAGGTTTTTCCAATCTCATCAACATCAGATTTGGAAAAATTATGATGATCTTTAAATTTTAAATGTGTAACAGTTGAAAATTTTTCTTCAGCATAATCCAATATATCTTGATATTTAGCAATTCCCGTAACTAAAAGAATCGAATACGAAAGAATATCATCAACAGCGAGTGTACGGTTTAAGGATATCACCCGTTTTTCATATATAATAGTAGAAAAAAATAATGATTGATACGGTTGTAATTTTAATTTTTTCTCAATACTATTTTTTTCGTCTTGTGTTAAATCATGAGGACACTTAGTCACTACAACTATTTGTGCCCTTTTAGTGCCATATTGGCCTTCTCGCAAACGTCCCAGAGGTAAAATATGATCTTCATAATATGGATGGTTGTAATCTGTTAAAAGGATGTATAATCCTGCTTTAACATAGCGATGCTGAAAAGCATCATCGAGAATAAAAAGATCTGGATTAAAATCTTTAATAAGATTATCAATGCCATGAACTCTTTTTTCATCAACCCCCACAATAATTTTATTTTTGAAACGCTCAAAAAATTGCATGGGTTCGTCACCAATTTCTTCATAGGTGGTCTCATAATTAGCAAATTGATAGCCTTTGGTTTTTCTTCCGTAGCCTCTGCTCATGATCCCGATAAGATGAGAATCTTTCAGCAAACCAATGAGATAGATAACAAAAGGAGATTTACCGGTACCTCCTACGCTGAGGTTACCAACGCATATAATGGGCTTTTTATAGCTTTTAGAATGCAAAAGTCCCCAATCAAAAAATTTATTTCGTATATATGTCGCCAGCCAATAGAGACCCGCAAAAGGATAAAATAATATATTCATGCTTAAATTATAAAGCAAAAATATAAATTTATAAGATGATATTTACTTCTCGTTCTAATTGAATATTAAAAATTTTATTAACATCCTCAATTATTGATTTTGACAAGTCATATATTTCTTTGCCGTTTGCATCTCCTAAGTTTACTAAAACTAGGGATTGATTTTTATGAACTCCGACATTTCCTTCTTTTTTCCCTTTCCATCCAGCAAATTCAATTAGCCATGCAGCGGGAAGTTTCACAAGTTGATTTGAAATCTTATAATAGGGTATTTCGGGATATTTTTTCTGAATATTTTCCAATTGGGCAATCGAAATAATTGGGTTTTTAAAAAAGCTTCCTGCGTTTCCCATGATAGCCGGATCCGGAAGTTTACGTTTTCTAATTTCAATTACCTGATTTCTTATATTAGCTAAGGTAGGCTCATATATTTCTTTTTTTAAGAGTTCCTCTTTTATGTCTCCATAAGAAATTTTTAGATTATGTTTTTTTGTAGTTAATTTAAAAGTGACTTCAATAATAACATACTTATTTTTACCTTCATTCTTAAAATAAGAATCTCTGTATCCGAATTTACAAGATTCGGCATCAAACACTTCAATTTCATAAGTTGAAATATTCAATGCCTTTAATTGGTGAAAAGTATCTTTCATTTCAGCTCCATAGGCGCCAATATTTTGTATGGGAGAAGTACCAACATTACCGGGAATTAATGATAAATTTTCTAATCCGCCGTAATTTCTGGATGTACAATAGTGAACGAATGCATCCCAATTTTCACCCGCTTTAGCAGTAATGAGTATATGCTTATCGTCTTCGTCTATTTTTTCTTCAATGCCTTTTAAATTAACTTTAATGACTAACCCGTGAAAGGGTTTAATAAAAAGAATGTTGCTCCCTCCGCCGATAAATAAAACAGGTATGTTTTTATTTTTTGAAAAATCTAACGCTTCCTTGAGCTCATTCAGATTTGAGACCTCTACAAAGAAATCACAAATTGCAGGGACATTAAAAGTAGTATATTTTCGGATATCTATATTTTCCTGTCTGATCATCGATTTGAATTATATTTTTCTAGTCCTTTTTTAATAATTTTAATCGATTGAGTAATGTCTTCTTTATTGATCACGTAAGCAAGTCTGACTTGTTTTTTTCCAAGCTCCTGATTGGAATAAAATCCTTGGGCTGGAGTTAACATAACCGTTCCGTTTTCATATTCGAACTCTTTAAGCATCCAAAGACAAAAATCTTCAGCATTTTCAACTGGTAATTCAACTGTGCAGTAAAACGCTCCTTTCGGTTTGGGACAAATGACTCCGGGAATTTCATTAAGAAGTTTTATAAGCAAATCTCTTCTTTCTTCATATTCTTTTCGCACATTTTCAATATAAGATTTCGGTTCGTAATGAGCTGCATTAGCTATAATTTGACCTACCAGGGAAGGACTTAAGCGAGCTTGTGCAAATTTTAAAGCTATATCTAAAAATTTTTTATTTCTGGTAACCAAGAATCCGCTACGAATACCACAAAGACTATATCGTTTAGATTCTGAGTCTACAACAATTACATTTTCTTTAAGTTCCGGAAATTCTAATATGGAATGGAAAGTCAACCCGTCGTAAACGTATTCTCTGTACACCTCATCGGAAATAAGAAAAATATCATTCTTGATTACAATTTCCGCTAATTTTTGCAATTCTTCTTTAGAATAAAGATATCCGGTTGGATTACTGGGATTTGTAATAAGTATTGCCCGAGTTTTCGGAGTGATTAATTCATTGAATTTATCAATGTTCGGAAGTGAAAAACCGGTATCGATAGTAGATACTACAGGAATAATATTAACCCCGATAGATTCGGCAAAGCTATAATAATTTGCGTAAAAAGGTTCGGGAACGATTATTTCATCACCATGATCGCATAAACAGCTTAAGGTAAATGATAAAGCCTCGGATCCTCCGTTGGTAATAATGAAATTATCTCGAGTTAAATCTTCAAAACCTAAAGAGTGATAATACTCTTTTAAAGTGTTTCTATAATCAAAATTTCCTTCAGAAGGCGTATAGGCAAAAATATCTAAATCAATATTTTTTAGAACGTTTATTGCTGTCTGCGGTGATTTTATATCGGGCTGTCCAATATTTAAATGAAATACTTTCAAGCCTTTCTCCTTTGCTTTCACAGCATAAGGAGCAAGTTTCCTTATAGGAGACTCAGGCATGTTTAAACCTCGTGAAGAGAAATTTGGCATAATTTTTTATGTTGTTTTGGAAATTACAAATTTATTGAGTATATTTGTTTAAGGCAAGAAAAATAAATATAAGTTTTTAATTTATAGTTATTCCGAGATAAGCATAATAAAAGAATTTTTACAATTTATATGAAATTGCTAATCTATTTTTTCCTTTTTGTCTTTTACTTTAAATATCTAAAAATAATATTAAAATTTATACTATTTTGATTATGGGAAATAAAAACGTTCAAAATGTTTTAACCGGTATGGTTATAGGGGCTGTAGCAGGTCTTCTTGCCGGTGTTTTAATAGCTCCTGATAAAGGAAAAAACACTCGTAAAAAGATTAAAAGAAAAGCGGAAGATTTAGGGGAGAGTCTTAAAGATTCTTATCATAAATATAAAGATGAGCTGAAGGAAGGATATGATAAGTATAAAAATGATTTTAAGAGAATGAAGGACGAAAAAATTGATCATCTTGCAGAAGAATATGATGAATTAACAAAAAAATAATTACTGAAAATTAAAAAGAGTCTTTTTTTTTGACTCTTTTTTAGTTTTATCACTATATTTTCAATTTTTTATGTTAGGTTTTTTAAAAAAATATATTAATAATAGAATTGAGCTTCTAAAATTGGATTTAACAGAAACCATATCCGGTTTGTTAAGTATAATAATTTTTATAATTATCGTATTTAGCATAGGTATGATGTTTCTGCTTTTAGCCAGTTTTGCACTCGGAATCATGATCGGATCTTATTTTAATAATTTAGGTTTAGGAATTTTAATTATTTCATGTATCTATCTCATACTATTTATTATTCTTCTCACCAATTATTCGAGCATTAGAAAATATATCATGAGAAGGATTATTGAAATGCATTTAAATGTAAAAGAAAATGAACTTAATGACAAAAACTAACGGAAAATATACATACGAAGACTTTTTATTAAGGAAACGCCTTTTAAAAGAGGAAATTAATGAAATGGAAAATAAAATTTCTCTTGATCATTTGTCTGAGTCTTTAGGTATATTGAGCGAGAATGTACGTGATAAAGCATTGCATTTTGTAAAAAATCCAAACCTATTGAATATATTGATAGATTTTGGTATAGGTATGGGTACTGAAAAAGTTATTTCCAGATTTGTCAATAAAAAAACTATATCAGGAAAGTTGATTCTTTTGGCATCTTCCTATTTAACTCCTATTCTCATATCCAAGGGCAAAAATGTGTTGGCAAATATGAGAAACAGATATGAATTCAAGACTTTAAGAAATAATGATGAATCAGAGGAAATTTAATTAGAACTGAGAATCATTTTTTATATTTTTAATTCTAAAAAATATATTAAAAAAGGCTGTAAAATTTTTACAGCCTTTTTTTTACTAAACTTAATTTTTAGGTTTATCTTAATTAACAGCAGAGGATAATTCTGCACCTGCTTTAAATTTAGCAACTTTTTTAGCAGGAATTTTAATCTTAGCTTTAGTTTGAGGATTAATACCTTCTCTTGCGCTCCTACTAGAAACTGAAAATGTACCAAAACCTACAAGAGTAACTTTATCTCCTTTCTTTAAAGCTTTTGTTACATTATTTAAAAATGAATCCAAAGCTTTTTTTGCAGCTGCTTTAGTAATATCAGCTTCAGTGGCAATAGCATCAATTAATTCTGATTTGTTCATTTGATTTAATTTTAATAAGGTTTATTTATCTTAATTTGACAAAGGTAGTGTTTTGTTTGATATAAACAAGCAAAATCCCTCTTTTTTTCGCTCTAACAAAGAATACTTTACATTTTTGTGAAAGAAAAGGGTTTATTTTTTTATACCGTTTGTTTAAAAAATGACCTTATCTAATATTAAATTACCATTTTCAGTATATTTCAAAAGATCATTTTTTATAAAACTGAAAATCAGTCCTTTTTCTTTTTCAGGATAAAGCAAATGTACATTGGCACCCGCATCTAAAGTAAAGTATAAATGGGTATTGGATTCCCTTCTAAATTTCCATATTTTATCTAATATAGCCAATGTATTTGGCTTAAATAAAATATAAGCGGGAGAAGAGGTCATCATCATGGCATGTAAAGATAATGCTTCATGTTCCACAATTTTACCGAATTGTTCCAAATCTCCAGATTGTAATACTTGACTCATATCGGATAAATTTTTACTTGCCTCTTTAAATCGAAGATCTGCATAGGGATGTCCGTTCATTAAGCTATGTCCTACTGTGCTGCTTACTTGTTTTTGTCCTTCATCTACAAGTAAAATAGTATCTTGCATTTCTTTGAAAATTGGTGCTATTTCAAAAGGAAAAGAAACTGCATATAAATCTGAGCTTGAAGGAATATCTGAATTTTTACCCCAAATGGCTAAACCGCTATAAATAGATCTGCATGCGCTTCCTGATCCCATTCTGGCTAAAAATGAAGCTTTCATTAACTTAAATTCTTCAGTTGTAATTTCACCTAGCATGTCGCTCATTTCCATTAGACATTTTGCCAATGCTCCGAATCCTGAGGCTGAAGAAGCGATTCCACTGCTGTGAGGAAATGAATTTTTTGTGTATATAGAGTAGGAGTAGCTATCAATGAAAGGTAAAAAACGTTTTAAGGAAAGAAAATAGGTGTATATTTTAGAAGAAAATTTTTCTTGAAATTGATTATCAAGATATAACTCAACTGAAAAATCATTTGATTTTTTAAAAGTTATACTTGTTTCTGTAAAACTATTCGTAAGAGTATAACTTATTGATGGATTTGCCGGTAATTGAAAATCATATTTTCCCCAGTATTTAACTAATGCTATGTTCGAGCTACATCTTGCTTTTACTTCTCCATTTGCAACTTCCTTATGAGAGTGCGTTGGAATAAAATTTTCCTCATTCATTATTTATTATTTTTATATTGTAGATAATTTTTTGCATGTATATTTAAAGAATCTTCTAAAGAAAGAAAGGAATATGATAAATACTGCTCTAACTTGTCATTTGAATATTTATTTTGTGATATTAAAGCAAAATAAGCTGATTTGCTTATTCTCTTTTTACTTGACAAAAATTGAGACCAAAAGGCCATTTTTTTTAGTTGAGAATTTGTAATTTCAATTGGAGGTTTCATTTCAAATGCACTTCTTAATTGGCAGATTATTTCCTTATATGTGACATTTCTTGCAGTTACTATATACTTATCATTATTAATAAGATCTTCCATTAATCGAATGCATACTTCGGCTAAATCTGAAGCATCAATAAATGCGGTTGAACCGGATGTATAAAAAGCACGGTCAGCATAAGTCATTTCATATAATAACTTGTTGGCTCGTTCCCAATTTCCCGAACCTATCACTATTCCCGGATATACTACCAATACTTTTAATCCTTCTTGCGAGCCTCTCCAAACCTCCATTTCTGCTCCATATTTAGAACATGCATAAGAGGAATGATTTCTTTTAAAATTCCATTCAGCATTTTCATTGATAATTGATACATCAAAGTTTGGGTCTAAAGTAGCAATGGAGCTAAAAAAGCAAAATTTATCAATTTTATTAGTGATCGATAAATTAATCATATTTTGAGTTCCTTCAATATTGATCTTATTGAGCAACTTTTTTTCTTTTTCATTAAAACTTACTTTTCCGGCAGCATGATATACTTCTGTTACTCCTTCAAATGCATTTTGCAATGAAGTGATATCAAGAATATCCCCTTCAATCCATTGTAATGAATCGTATAAAACTTTATATCTTTCAGGTTCATGAATTTTAAACAAGTTATAAACTTCTTGTCGGGTAGCATTATTTCTATATAAAACCTTAACATGTTTAGCCTTTTTAGCCAACTTTAGTACTAGATAGCTACCTACTAATCCCGTACCTCCTGTAACTAATATCATAGAATGCTAAATTACTCTTTTTTAATTTTATTTTTTACTCGCTTATTCAATAATTACAATTTTATTGATAAGAATATTTATAAAAGATAATCTTTGCATTAGAAATATATAATATCCTATTAATAGATATTTATAGTAGATAAACTAACGAATTTTCAAAATAAATATGAAAAAATAGATATAGAAAAAATGTAATAGATGAATGATAACTGTAAAAAATAAGCATTTAGAAGATCTGAGCAGTTGAAAAAATAAAATTAATACTTTTGAGGAAACGATTAATTTTAAATAAAAAATAGCTAAATGATATTTCTATTAGAATAAAGTGCCTGTAATAAAAATTACAGGCTATATAATTAATATCTTATTTTTTTGATAAAATTAAACTTGGATTTATCCAATATTGGATTGGTTTTAGTTCCGACAAATATAGACTTATACCTACAATAACCATAGACATTGGAAATTCGAATAATATAGGATAAGAAACCTCTATGGGTGGAAGCAAATACATTCTAATTCCTGAAATAGTAAATATTATACAAGGATGTACTAAGAAAATACCCAAAGAATATTTCCCTAACTTATAAAATCGGTCCGTAGCTAAATTCATTACACAATTAATGCTGATCATGCTGATTAAATAAAAAGATGCTCTATATAGAAATCCTTGAAAAACTGTTGGATAAGTAGCTTTGTAAGACCCTTCTCCGAAAGTGGCCATTAAAAAATGGAAGAGGTCTTTATAAAAACATAATCCAATAAAAATTATAAGTAAAACAGCAAACGAAATTAAAGGGTTAACCTTTCTAATTTTATTAAAAATATTTTCAGTACAATAATAGCCTAGAATAAAATATGGAAAGAAAGTAATTATTCGAAAAGCATTCAATTGTATATCTATAAATCCAAATAACAAAGGAATTATTAAAGATAAGCTGAAAACTAATGCAAATTTTAATTTAAATTTAGCTATATAATAAATCATAAACCTCCATACTAACAGTCCTACTATATACCAAAGACCTCCCTTTGGAAGAATAAAAATGGAAATTATTTCTTCGAAGATATTAAATTGATTTGAAGGAGGGTTTATCGAGTGTGCAATTATTAAGGGTATTGAATAAGTCAGTTGAGCTACGATATAAGTGAGAAATAAAGTTTTAAAAGATTTTTTATATTTATCCCAAGTGATAGTTTTAGAAAAGTAACCGGAAATAAATATAAATAGTGGCATGGTAAAGGTTGAGAGAAAACTTACCAAAACTTCAGTACCTCTATCCTTGTTGTATTGACTTTCGGTGGTATGAGCATATACTACAAAACAAACTAATATAAATTTCAGAGAATCAAAGATCTTATTCCTATTCATTTTAAAAAACGATTAAATTAACAGTTGACAAAGCTAAAAATATAATGCTGAACGTCCAAATTAATAAGTAAAATATAATATATATTCTTTTTCAGTACAAATTGAATAATAAAAAAAATAAAATCACATTACATGTAATTAAATTATATCAAGTTGAGTCCAAAAATAATTCGTATAAATATAAAATTAATATATTAATATAGAATAAAATTAACCGTTTGCAGGATAGTACGTTATTAAAGAAAATTATATAATTTTATCCAATCCTTTCCTTTTTTTTATTTTTTGTACTTTAAACTGTGAAGGAGTTATACTGGTAATTTTTTTAAATTGCGCAGATAAATGAGCTACACTACTATATCCTAATTTATAAGAAATTTCAGATAAGTTAAGTTCATCATACGACAATAATTCTTTTACTTTTTCTATTTTTTGAAGAATTACATAATGCTCAATTGTTATACCGGTGGTAGAAGAAAACAATTTGCTTAGATATGAATAGTCTTTATTTAAATTTTCCGATAAAAATTCTGAATAATTAGATGATTGTTTTTTATATTCTTGAATTTGAGAAATTACTAAAGCTTTAATTTTTTCTATAATTTTTTGATTGGAATCACTAATCAATTCAAATCCGATTTTATTTAATTTAGCATTAAAAATTTGTTTTACTTCTTTGCTCATTTCATCCGTTAAGATTACTTCTCCAAGATCTATACTAACCGGCTGTATACGAATTTCTTTTAATATTTCTTCAACTGCAAGTATACAACGATTACAAACCATATTTTTAATATATAAAATCATAGGTGAAATTTTATACAAATGTAATGCCTAATTCACAACCATATAAGTAAGGTTTCTTATTTATGGAACATTACTATAAGATAATTAAATGCATTAAAATTAATAGTTTTTTATAAATTTGCATAAAAAAATGGCATTATTAGCACCTTCCATTCTTTCAGCAAATTTCGGAAATTTAGATAAGGATGTAGATATGATCAATTCGAGTGAAGCCGATTGGTTTCATATTGATATTATGGATGGAGTATTTGTTCCCAACATTTCTTTTGGTTTTCCAATAGTTGAAGCGGTAAATAAAAAAGCTAAAAAGATTAAAGATGCTCATTTAATGATCGTTAATCCAGATCAATATTTGGATACATTTAAAAAATTAGGAGTAGACTATTTAACTGTTCATTATGAAGCCTGCACACATCTACATAGAACTATCCAAGAAATTAAAAAATTAGGTATGAAAGCAGGTGTAGCTTTAAATCCGCATACTAATATAAATTTACTGGAAGATATTATTGAAATTCTTGATTTGGTATTAGTAATGAGTGTAAATCCTGGATTTGGTGGACAAAAATTTATTGAAAATACTTATAAAAAAATAGGAGTCAGTAAAGATCTTATCATTCAAAAAAATTCAAAAGCATTAATTCAAGTAGATGGAGGAGTGAGCTTAGAAAATGCAAAAAAACTTGCAGATACAGGAGCAGATGTTCTTGTGGCAGGAAGTAGTGTATTTAATGCACAGGACCCAATTCAGATGATTAAAGATTTAAAATCCTGTACTATATAAATTTATAAGCCAGTTTCTTAATGAAAGAAAGTAGAATCCATTTCATTGTCAATCCTATTTCAGGTAAAGGACAGGGTTTAGAAGTAAAGAATAGGATTAAAGAGCTTTTTGCAGATTATGATATTGAGATTAAGCTTACAAGAAAAAAAAATGATGGCTTTAAATTAGCTCTGGAATCCATAGAAGCAGGAGCAGATATCATTGTAAGTTGCGGTGGAGACGGTACACTCAATGAAGTAGCCTCTGCCTTAGTAAATAAACAAGTCATATTAGCTATTGTGCCTATAGGATCCGGAAATGGTTTGGCTCGACATTTGAAAATTCCGCTCACTTATGATGTCGCTTTACAATTTATTAAAAATTCACAAAAAAATATAAAAAAAATTGATTGTGGTAAGATAAATCAACAGTATTTTTTTAGCAATGCTGGAATTGGGTTTGATGCAGAAACTGTGAAAATTTATGCACATCAGAAACAAAGACAATTGATAGGATATGTGAAAAGCTTATTAATAAGCGTTTTTAAATTTAAGCCGATTGATTTATCTGTTCTTTCCAAATCTAAAAAATTTACAGGAAAAGCAATGATGCTTAATATTTCAAATAGTAACTGTTTAGGTTATGGTTTTTCCATTTCTCCTGATGCTTCTTTACAAGATGGGCAATTTGATATAAATTTAATTACCCAATGTTCTTGGATTACATTTTGCCTAATCGGCTTACAATTTTTGTTAAATACAAATATTGGAAGTAAGAAAAATATATTTTTTAAAACGAATCAATTAGACATTCAGCTTGATACTGATTATTTGCAGATAGATGGTGAATTTACTCCCATACATGCGAGGAACTTATCTATTACATTGGAGCCTAAAGCACTTAAGGTATTAGTTGGATAATCAATTTTTTAATAATTCGAATCATTAAAACAGTTCTTTATAGCCATTTTAAAAGTATTTTTAATGATAATAAAGAATTTCAATGAAATATCAAAATAACTAAGAGGTAGTTAAATTCATTCTTACTCAAATACCTTCCACCTTAAAAATCGATATTTTTATAAGTAAATCAGTATAAATATAAGAGTATTATTGATTATAAAATCAATATACATTATTGATTAAATACTTAATGGTGATGCTCTTGGTAAATAGTTTTTTTGTAAAAAAAATATAATTTTAAAATGTCCATAGATAATTTGTATTATATAAAATATTTACTTTGAAGATATCGTCAAAATCAGTAGATTTGAACCTATACAGTAAATAAAGAATACCAGTTTAAAGCAAAAAATAAAATGGACCAATTTTCATTTTTAAATGCAATAGATTCAGAACATATAGATGAGTTGTACCAGAAATATTTAAAATTTCCGGATAGTATTGAACCTAGTTGGAGAATTTTTTTTCAAGGTTTCGATTTTGCTAGCAAATCTTATAATCAAGTTTCAGCAAACGAGCCAAATACAATAAATACCACTTCTAGTAATAAGTTTGAAATTTCGGAAGATATAATACGTGAATTCAAAATAGTAAATCTCATAAATGGTTATAGGACAAGAGGACATTTATTTACTAAAACAAATCCGGTAAGACAAAGAAGAAAATATACACCTGATTTGAACATAGAAAATTTTGGACTTAGCCAATCAGATTTATCAGTTCGCGTAAACGGCAAAATAATAGGCTTGGAAGGTGACTATACCTTAAGAGAAATAATTGAGATTCTTAATAAAGAATATTGCAGTTCAATTGGTATAGAATATATGTACATTCGAAAACCGGAAGAAATTCTTTGGATTCAAAATTGGTTAAAAAAAGATTTTAATCAGCCCGTACTCGACGTTGAAGAAAAGAAAAGAATACTAAAAAAATTGTCCCAAGCAGTAGCATTTGAAAATTTTTTACACACAAAATTTGTTGGACAGAAACGTTTTTCATTAGAAGGGGGAGAAACCTTGATTCCCGCATTGGATGAAATTATTAATCATTCTTCAGAGTTAGGGGTTGAAGAAATTGTTATAGGTATGGCTCATAGAGGGCGATTAAATGTGTTAGCCAATATCTTTAATAAGTCATATTCACAAATATTTAATGAATTTGAGGGAAAAGATTATATAGAAACCTTATTTTCTGGTGATGTAAAATATCATTTAGGCTCATGTAATAATTATAAAACAAAAAAAGGTAAAACAGTTAAAATAAGTTTAGCTCCTAATCCTTCACATCTAGAAACCGTTGATGCAATTGTTGAAGGTATAGTGAGAGCTAAGACCGATCATGATTATCAGGAAGATTATGGAAAAGTTATGCCGATACTCATACATGGAGATGCAGCAATTGCTGCACAAGGAATTGTGTATGAAGTAATTCAAATGATGAATTTGGATGGATATAAAACTGGAGGTACCATACACATAATAATTAACAATCAGGTAGGATTTACAACGAATTATTTAGACGCCCGTTCCAGTACGTATTGTACAGATATTGCTAAAACGGTATTATCTCCCGTATTACATGTAAATGCGGATGATGCAGAAGCAGTTATTCATGCCGTACGATTTGCATCCGATTATAGAAATACATTTAACAAAGACGTATTTATCGACCTTTTAGGATATAGAAAATATGGACACAATGAGGGGGATGAACCTCGGTTTACCCAACCTCAGCTTTATAAAATAATTGAAAACCATCCGAATCCCAGGGAAATTTATCGAGCCAAGCTTGAAAAAGAAGATATTATCACAAAAAAAATGGTTGCTGACAGTGATGAAGAATATAGAAAGCTGTTGGATAAAAATTTAGAGGATTCTAAAGAAATGAATCAAGCAACCGTAGAATTATTTATGCAACAAGAATGGAAAGATTTTGATAGAGTAGGAGTTTCCGAATTGCTTACCTCTATAGATACAACTTTTCCATTGGAAAAACTGTGCATGATAGCGTATACTATTACGCAAGTTCCTGAAGATAAAAAGCTATTTAATAAAATCAAACGTTTATTAAATCAAAGGAGAGAAATGATAGAAGTAACTCGGGCAGTTGACTGGGGAATGGCAGAATTATTGGCTTATGGAACTTTATTAACTGAAGGACATTATGTTAGATTATCAGGGGAAGATGTGGAAAGAGGAACGTTTTCACATCGTCATGCAGTAATAAAAACAGAAGATACAGAAGAAGAAATTATTCTTTTAAACAATTTAAATTCCAATGCAAAATTTTATGTCTATAATTCCCTCCTTTCCGAATATGGGGTATTAGGATTCGAATATGGTTATGCAATGAGTTCTCCTTATTCCTTAACTATATGGGAAGCTCAATTCGGTGACTTTGCAAACGGAGCACAAATAGTGATAGATCAATATGTATCTGCGGCAGAAGATAAATGGAAAATGCAAAATGGTTTAGTTATGCTTTTACCACATGGTTTTGAAGGACAAGGGGCAGAACATTCATCCGCTAGAATTGAAAGATTTTTATCTCTTTGTGCAAATGGTAATATGTATGTCGTAAATGCTACTACACCAGCAAATTTCTTTCATGCATTGAGAAGACAGTTAAAACCCAATTATAGAAAACCGCTAATTGTTTTTTCACCCAAAAGCCTATTGAGACATCCTAAAGTTGTTTCAACTCTTGAGGAATTAGCAGAAGGTTCGTTTCAAGAAGTAATTGACGATTCAAATGCAATGGAGGAAAAAATAACCAGATTAGTTTTATGCTCAGGTAAATTATATTATGAGTTGGATAAGAAAAGAGAAGAATTAAACGAAGATAGAATAGCCTTTGTTAGAATAGAACAATTATATCCGCTTCATTGGGAGAAAATTAATCAAATATTGGCAAAATACATTAATAAAAAAGAATTAATTTGGGTACAAGAGGAACCGGAAAATATGGGAGCTTGGGGATATATTCTTAAAGAATTCCAAAACTTAAATATTCAAGGAATATATACTTCGGAGAGTGGGTCTCCATCACCGGGATCACATAAAAGATATGAAAAAATACAAAAAAAGTTAATCGATTCCGTATTCCAAAACATTAAATAAACAAAAAATATAACATAACATTTACATTTATGATACTTGAAATGAAAGTTCCCTCTCCTGGGGAATCAATAACAGAAGTAGAAATTTCAACTTGGTTAGTAAAAGACGGAGATTATGTAGAAAAGGATCAGGCTATTGCTGAAATAGATTCCGACAAAGCAACATTGGATCTTCCAGCGGAAGCAAGTGGGACGATAACTTTAAAAGTTCAAGAGGGAGATACAGTTCAGGTTGGTCATATAATTTGCTTGCTAGATACAGATGCAGAAAATCCTAATATAAGAAAAGAAGATTTTGAACAAAATGAAAAGGAGGCAGTAAGTACGGTTACTTCCCAAACATCCCAAGAATCGCAAACAGACTCTTATGCAAAAGGAACTTGCTCGCCGGCTGCAAAAAAAATAATAAAAGAAAAAAATATTTCATTGTCCGAAATTCAAGGAACCGGTAAAAACGGAAGAATTACTAAAAACGATGCTCTTCAAGCAGTACCTTCTTTAGGAAATCAGCCCATCAATGGAATTCGATCATATAAATCCGTTAAGTTATCGGCTTTAAGAAGAAAACTATCCGAGAGATTGGTATCAGTAAAAAATCAAACGGCCATGTTAACCACTTTTAATGAGGTTGATATGAGTGAGATATTTAGTATACGCAATGAATATAAGGAAGAATTCAAAAATAAACATAATGTATCATTAGGATTTATGTCTTTTTTCACTCTAGCAGTAGTCAGAGCTTTAAAGATGTTTCCGGATGTTAATTCAATGATAGATAAAGAAAACAAAATAACCTATGATTTTCAAGACATAAGCATTGCTGTTTCCGGCCCTAAAGGTTTAATGGTACCAGTACTTAGAAATGCGGAAACAATGTCATTTAGAGGAGTGGAACAAACGATAAAAAATCTGGCAGATAAAGTTCGTGAGGGCAAAATTACTGTGGATGAAATGACAGGAGGCACCTTTACCATAACCAACGGTGGAGTTTTTGGTTCTATGCTATCAACTCCGCTTATAAATCCTCCTCAGAGCGCCATATTGGGAATGCATAATATAATAGAAAGACCTGTAGTTAAAAATAAGCAAATCGTGATCGCACCTATGATGTATCTTGCACTATCTTATGATCATAGAATTATTGATGGAAAAGAATCGGTAAGTTTCTTAGTGGCTGTAAAAGAAGCTATTGAAAATCCTATTGATATTTTAATGAATAATGGAATACGTATGGCATTAGAATTATAAAATTTTAAATGTTCTAAAGTTTTGCAATATTTTCAAAATAAGAAATTTAATTAAAATTAATAGTAATAAATTAATGATTCGAGATTGTATATCAAACTGGTTAAAAATGAAAAGAATATTAATATTCTTTACTGCTTTATTCTCTTTTACTACTTTATTAGCTCAGCGATCAGATAGAAAAATATTGGAAGATTTTCTATCAAAACAAAAAGATATTGCCTACGAAAGAATTGAAACTTTAAAAGGAGAGCCTTTAAAATATAAAATTAAGATTAAACAGCCCTTAGATTGGTCAGATAATAATAAAGGCTATTTTAACCAGCAAGTTATTTTAACTCATACCGGATTTGATAATCCTATGCTAATGGAAACACAAGGATATCAGATAAATAATGCTAGGAATAATGAATTGCAACAAATACTAAATTCTAATGATCTTAATATAGAGCATCGATATTTTGGAGAATCAATACCCGATTCAACTATTTTTAATTGGAAATACCTTACCTTATACAATGCTACTCATGATTTACATCACATCAACGAAATATTTAAAAAATTATATAAAAATAAATGGATAAGCACCGGAATAAGTAAAGGGGGGCAAACTACTATTTATTACCGATATTTTTTTCCTAATGATGTAGAGGTTTCCATTCCTTATGTTGCACCAATAAATTATACTTTGGAAGATCGCAGAATTTATAAATTTCTGGATAAAGTAGGAACGCATTCTTGCAGGAAGAAAATACAAGATTTTCAGATCTATATGCTCAAAAATGAAAATAAGGCTTTAAAATATGTAAAAGCGTATTCTGATATAAAAGGACTCACTTATAACTATGTAGGATCTGTAGGAAGTGCATTTGAATATAGCATTTTAGAATATCCGTTTTCATTTTGGCAGTGGGGATATTCTTGCGATTCGATACCTTCACTAACCGATATAGCTCAGGGAGTAGATTATCTTATTAATTCAGTTGATATAAGTTTTTTCAGTGATCAGGAAATAAAACAGTACGCCCCACATTATTATCAGGCAGCTTTGGAAATGGGTTATTATGGATATAATATTCAACCATTTAAAAAATATTTAAATTATTTTACTGAAAATCCATCGGCTACCTTTACTCCTAAAGAAGCTGGAACTGTTATTTATTCGCAGGAGCTTAATAATCATTTAAAAAATTGGCTCGATAATCATGCAAACAATTTCATCTATATTTATGGCGAATTGGATACATGGAGTGCTACTAAAGTAGAACCAACTTTAAAAACAAATTCTATTATATTAGAGTTACCTGGAGCTAATCATGCAAGCGCTAGAGTTACGAATATGAATTCAATGATGAAAGATAAATTTAGTGAAACCCTTTTTAAATGGATAGGAATTAAGACAAATTTTAATTTATTACCATAAAATAATACATAAGCTATATTAGAAATCATACTATTAAATTTATAATTATATTTTTTATTTCTATCGAAAAAAAATTCTGTTTTATATCATATCACATTTACGATACATTTATATAATTAATTTTTAATTTTATAATCTATATGTATCTAAGCTAGTATATATTAATATTATTAGTGACTTAAAAACAATGCATTAATAAAATTATATTTTTTTATGCAAAAGTATATTACTTTATTTAAGGTATGCTTATATAACAATTAATATTTAATTAACAATAATTCTATATATATATTATAATTTTGCTTGTTAATTATTTATCAATGATGGAACTGATAAAAATAGTTATATTTTTTAAAAGTAATATATTTACAATTTTTAAAACTTAGGTGTAAAATGGAAAAAGGAAAGAAAAAGAAGAAAAGATTTTTTACAGATGCATTTGGTCATTGGTTTATTTTAAAAAGATTTCTCATATTCACCTTTGGAGTAATATCTTATAACAGATTTAACGGATTTAATAAATTAAAAATTAAAGGAACTGAAAACCTTTTAAAACTTCCTGATACAAACGTATTATTTGTATCCAATCATCAAACATATTTTGCAGATGTATTCGCTATGTACCATGTTTTTGGTGCAGTAAAGCACGGCTATATAGACACCATAAAAAATCCGGTGTATCTTTTAGATCCCAGAATAGATCTATATTACGTGGCGGCGAAAGAAACTATGAACAAAGGCTTGTTAGCAAAATTATTTTCATTGGCCGGTGCGATTACGGTAAAACGTACCTGGAGAAGTGCCGGAAAAGATGTGAATCGAATGGTTGATATGAATGAAATTGATAATATTTTAAAAGCCTTACAAAGCGGTTGGGTTGTAACTTTCCCTCAGGGAACGGTTACTCCATGGTCGCCGGGTAGGAAAGGATCGGCAAAAATTATCAAAAAAAGTAAGCCTATCGTTGTTCCTGTTGTTATTGACGGATTTAGAAGAGCATTTGATAAAAAAGGATTATTGATAAAGAAAAGAGGTGTAGAACCTAAAATGACGTTCAAGGCTCCTTTAGATATTGACTATGAAAATGAAGATCCGAAAGAAATATTAGCAAAAATTATGGTAGCTATAGAGCAAGATCCAAGTTTTTTGAAAGTGAAAACAGTTGAAGAATTAGAAGCGGAAAAAGAAGAAGAAAAAACACGATCGTTTTTTGAATTATAAAAGTAAATCAAAATATAAAGACAGCAACATTTGCTGTCTTTTTAGTTTAAAAAAGTATCTTTGTTCTGAAAAATATCGGTAAATGAAAATACATTTTATTGCCATAGGCGGAAGTGCCATGCATAATTTAGCCCTAGCCTTAGCACAAAAAGGATACGAAGTTACAGGCTCAGATGATGCTATCTTTGAGCCCTCTCTTTCAAAGTTAAAAAAACAAGGAATACTTCCGGAAGAATTGGGATGGTTTCCCAATAAAATTACTTCTGACCTTGATGCTGTAATTTTAGGTATGCATGCACATTCGGATAATCCTGAATTGATAAGAGCAAAAGAATTGAATATAAAGATTTATTCATATCCCGAATTTTTATATGAGCAATCTAAAAATAAAACTCGGGTAGTTATTGCAGGTTCTCACGGTAAAACCACCATAACCTCTATGATTCTTCATGTATTAAACTATCATCATAAACAAGTAGATTACATGGTGGGCGCACAACTTGAAGGGTTTGATACGATGGTAAAACTTACGGACCAGAATGAATTTATAGTTTTAGAAGGAGATGAGTACCTATCTTCACCTATTGATTTACGTTCAAAATTTCTTCTATATCAGCCGAATATAGCTTTGATCAGTGGTATAGCTTGGGATCATATAAATGTGTTTCCTACATTTGAATCTTACAAACAACCATTTATTTCATTTATTAACAGTATAAGTCCGGGAGGTGCTTTATTATACAACGAAGAAGATAAAGAAGTGGTTGAAATTGTCGAAAATACCTCGAATTATTTAAAAAAGTTTCCCTATCGTACACCAAAATATATAATTAAAGAAGAAAAAGTTTATCTTCCGACTCATGAAGGAGAGGTACAATTATCTATGTTCGGAAGGCATAATTTATTAAACTTAGAAGGTGCTCGTTTAGTATGTAATCAAATCGGAATTCAGAATGATGAATTTTATGAAGCAATTATATCTTTTAAAGGAGCATCTAAAAGATTAGAAAAAATCTATGGAAATAATGAATATATCGTATATAAAGACTTTGCTCATGCGCCCTCTAAAGTATTGGCAACTGTTAAGGCGGTTAAAGAAAATTTTACTAATAAACGATTAATAGCTTGTCTTGAATTGCATACATATAGTTCATTGAATCCGGAATTTTTAACACAATATGCTTATACATTAGAAGCAGCTGATCAAGCCATAGTTTTTTATAGTGAAGAAGCTTTGAAAATAAAAAGAATGCAACCTATCTCAGAAGAAGTAATTGCTAATGCATTCCAAAAAAAAGATATCAAAGTTTTTAATGATCCGAAATTATTAGAAAGCTATTTAAGAAAAATAGAAAAAAATAACTCTGTTTTTCTACTAATGAGTTCGGGAAATTATGGAGGTATTTCTATAAATACCATATTTGAAAATAAGTAAACAATACAGATATAATTCAATAAAAAAACAGATAAAAAATCTTTCTTAATTCTAAGAAAGATTTTTTATATAAATGAAAATTTTAGATATTTTTAATAAATGATAGGTAAGGATCAATACTTTTATCAAGCTCACCATTATTTACTGCTTCATGAGAATTATAAAGAGCATAGAATCCCCTAAAGTTAGATTTTGTATAAGAAAAGGTTATTTTAAAAGGCAATATAAGATCATCAACAGAAAAATTATATTTAGTTAATTTTTCTTCTTTAAGTCCCATAGATATCCCTAAACCAATTTTCTTTTCTTTTAATATAGTACCTCCTTCTCCATATGCCCAACCTTCTGTAAATACTTCATCGATCCACTGTTTAACTAAGGCGGGACAATTAAACCAATACATAGGGAATTGAATAATTAGATTTCCATGCTCTTCAATTAGTTTTTGTTCTTTTTTTAAATCAAATCTATGGTCTGTATTTTCATGACGAAGATGATGTACTGTAAAATTTTCAGGATATTTTTTTAATTCATCCATCCATCTTTTATTTATTAATGAAGTTTCCAAATCCGGATGTCCAATTACTACTAGTGTTTTCATATTATAATTATTTAATTTTCTATTAGAATTAAATTGTTCTCATGTTTTAAATTATATCATGAGGATAAAATTTATAAAGTATACAAGAAATAAATTAAAGTGATCACTTATTTTTTTAAATTTATCATCTATAAATGGTTGTTATTTATTTAATAATTTTAATAAATTTATATCAATTTTATTTAATTATATTCGTTTTTAAATTTTTTTTTGTAAATATAAGGTAGAAATAATAACTTTAGTATATTAACTACCCATTGTATGGTACTAACAAAAATGTAAGTAATGAGTAAAATAAAAAAAGCTTCAACAAATTTTGTCAATAAAAATATTATGATAAATGAATGTCCGGAAATATATGCAATTAACTTAATAGAAGGTAGATGGATACTAATAATATGCTGTTTACTTAATCAAGGAAAACAGAGATTTAGTGAATTAAAAAGAAAAATCCCGAATATTACGGAGAGAATGTTAACCTTACAATTACGCAAGATGGAGGAAAACCAACTTATTACACGTACCGTTTATCCAGAAGTTCCCCCTAGAGTAGAATATGAGTTAACTGAAAGTGGAAAAAAATTAAAGCCTATTATAAAAAAACTGGAAGAGTGGGGTGTACAGCATAGAGAAATGATATCAAAAAAAGCTTTCTAGTTATATCCTAGAAAGCTTTTATAGTTTTCAAACAATAGGTTTTTAAAAATTTAAATTTTTCTTAGATTAATCTCTTTGGATTATTTACATATAAATATCAATTATTATACCTAAGTATTAACCAATTAGAAAAATATTTATTTATGCTTTTATGAATTTTATAAACAATTGTAACTTACCCCTTAGTATTCACTTTGATGGCAGTCTTTCTTTTAAAAGAAGAATTTTGGATAATATTTACAGTAAAAAAAGCTAACCCTATCCAAATAAATAAAAAACAAATAGCATGGGCAGAAGTAAAACCTTCATGAAAAACAAATATTCCGATGATCAGTTGTAGAGTAGGGCTAATGTATTGTATAAATCCTATAGTGGAATAAGGTAAATATTTGATTGCTTTAGCAAACAAAAGTAAAGGCACTGCCGTTACTATACCACCAAATACCAATAAAATTACTGATTTTGTAGCAATTTCCGAAAAAGATAATTCTCCGCTATATATAGAATGTAATAAATAAAGTATAGCCATAGGTGTAATCAATAAGGTTTCCAAAGTAAGCGCTTGTACGGCAGGAAGATTTGCTTTCTTCTTTACTATACCATAAATACTCATACTTAAAGCTAAAATAAAGGAAATATATGGAAAAGAACCATAACTAATGGTAAAATAGGAAACCCCAATAAAAGCAAATAAAGTAGCTATCTTTTCCAGACGATTTAATTTCTCTTTTAGAAAAACTACCCCTAGCAACACATTAATTAAAGGGTTTATATAATATCCTAAGCTTGATTCTACAACATATTGATGCGTAACTGCGTAAATGTATATTCCCCAATTAATAGTAACAAGTATACCTGCAATTCCCATGTAATAAACATTTCGTTTATTTTTTATAACTGATATTAATGCCCTGCGATTTTGAAATAAACAAAACACGGTAAGAAAAATGGAAGACCACAGCATTCGATTCGCTAAAATAACCAGTGAAGGAATTTCAATGAGCATATGCCAATACAGAGGAAGTATTCCCCAAAAAAGGTAGCATAACAAAGCATAAATAAAACCTTTAGAATTAGTAGTATTATTACTTTCAGGCATGAACTAAATATTTAAAAAATCTAAATTATTAAATCTAAATTATAGTTATATAAATTAATTTATATATTATTGCAAGACAAAACTAATTATATGAAAATTTCTATTACTTTAATCATAACTTCATGCATATCTCTTTTATTGTTAGGGCAGAATAATGAAAATATAATAAATTCAAACTCTAAACATGGAAAAAAATATAAAACCAAAGTGGTAAGAGGTTTTGATGAATATAAAGATTTTGATTTCAAATGGATTAAAGTAAAAAAAAATAACAAATATGGATTGATTGACAGTATAGGAAAAGAAATTCTTCCTGTACAATACGATTATATAAGTGGCGTTTTCAACGGTATGTTTTTAGTTCAAAAATATGAAGAAAATAACACAAGACGAATTAAGGAATGTAGCCTTATAAATTCTTCTGGAAATATATTATTACATTCTGATGAAAATAATGGATATAATAATAACTCAATCTTGGGATTTTATATTAATGGTTTAGTCACTGTAAAGATTAATGATAGCGTTGCCTTATATTCTTCCGCAGGACAACTACTCCCTCCAATCTATAAAAGTATAATAGTTTATTATGATAAATGGGTAGTAGCCATAAATAAGGAAGACAAATATGAATTATATACTGTTGAAGGTAATAAAATAGATTCTTATGATTATTTACAATTTATTGAACAAGATACGGCAAGGATATTATCAGGTAAAAAGATAGGCTACATGAATTTTGAAACAGGAGATTTTATTCAGGAGGATAAAATCCAAGATGAAATGAACAAATTGAAAATTATTTATAAAAAAAGACCAATTGAAATATTAAATGGCAATTCTTACGATATAAAAATCCCAAATTTTCCTCTAGGTTTTACATCAGCTATGACAAAAAAATTAGAGTTTCCTTATAAATTAATTGAGGACAATATTAATGACGTTAGAGTTATTTTAAAATTTATAGTAAATAGTAAGGGAGAAATCAGTTCGGTTTTTGTAAAAAGTAATTTAATTTTAATTGGAGATGGAATGGAAGAAAATGCAATTAAAGCCATATATGGAACAAGATCCCTAAAATGGGATCTAGCTACCATTGATGGATTACCTGTTGATTTATATTTTAGATCCCCAATTATTTTTAGATTACCTGTTGAAAAAAATGAATGAAATCCGAAAACTTTTTTAAGATTAAAAAGGATATATAACTATATTCGAAAGTTTAAAAATTTATTCAATAAACAATTACAAGATTTAATGAAGGCTGTTATTAAATTATTGATAGGATCTTACATGTTTTCCTAATGTAAAATATTAATAAGAAGATTTTAAATTATAATTTAAAAAATACCTTTTTTATTTTAGTAACTCCAAGGCTTGCTTCCGTGCAGTTTCGGTTATATTAGATCCACTTATCAGTTGAGCAATTTCTTCAATTCTTTCATGGTGGGAAAGTAAACGAATTTGAGTTTGAGTTTCCCCTTTGATTTCAGTTTTTTCAACCTTAACCTGTATATTTCCTTTAGCAGCAACTTGCGGCAAATGTGTGATAACTAATAATTGCATAGTTTTCGCCATATTCTGCATTAAAATTCCCATTTCGTTAGCGATACGTCCAGAAACACCGGTATCAATTTCATCAAGAATCAGGGTAGGAAGAGCTTCTTTTTCCGACATAATTTTTTTAATGGCTAACATAAAACGTGAACGTTCCCCTCCAGATATAGCTTTTGCTATAGGCTGTAAACGCATGCCCGCATTGGCTGAGAAATTAATAGTAACTATATCCGTCCCCGATTGTGTATAATCATTTGTGTTTTGCATGGAAATTTCAATTTGCGATTTTTCCATACCTAGAAGAGAAAGAATATTCAGTATTTTATTTTCTAATTCAGGAATATGTTTTAATCTCTTTCGGTGCAAAGATTCAGCTAAATTATTTAGATTTGATTCAAGTTTTTGTATTTTATCTTCACAATCTAGAATTTGATTTTCCAAATTGACTAAATCAAAAGTATCTTTAGATAATGTATTACGTACATCAATTAAATCTTCAATGGTGCTAACCTTATGCTTAAGATATAGCGAATTTATTAAATCAATTTTTTGAGAAAGTTCTTCAAATCGCAACGGATTAAAATCTAGCTTTTCCAAAAAGAATTCAGATTCGGAATAAATATCTTGTAATTCCAGCTTTATACTGCTGAGACGTTCTGAAAGTTTCAAAAGATTGGGTGAAAATTGTGAACCTTTATCCATGCGAGAATAAACTTCTCGTATTTGATTCAGCACTCCCATCTCATCATTATCAAAAAGTTGTTTGATTTCGGATAATATTTGTGCTAAGTATTCCGAATTTTTAAGTAAATTAAGTTCATTTTCTAATTCGGTATAATTTAGAGAGTCTAAATTAGCACTGTTCAGTTCATCCAACAAGTAATTTTTGTAATCCAGTTCTTCATTATCCGAGAGTAATTTGTCTTTTAAAGATTGCAACTTATTTTTTTCAAATAAGTATTGATGATATACTTGCTGATATTCTTTTACCTCTACAATAGTATTGGAATAATTATCCAAAAGATGTAGCTGAAACTTCTCATTCATCAGCTCTGCTGAATCAAATTGAGAATGAATATCAATAAGTTTTTTAGTTAAAGTTTGTAATAAATGTAAAGTAACTGGTGTATCATTGATAAATGCTCTTGATTTGCCTGATGGTAGTATTTCCCTTCTTATAATTGTACTAGAATCATAGTCTAATTCGTTATCAGTAAAAAAATCGGAAAATAATTCATGATCAAGAATAAATTCAGCTTCTACAAAACATTTTTCATCCACATTTTTTAAAGACTTGTAATCTGCCCGCTCACCCAAAACTAATTTCAATGCTCCTAAAATAATGGATTTACCTGCACCGGTTTCTCCTGTAACGGTTATCATTCCAGATGGAAAATCAATATCCAGGATATCTATCAATGCATAATTACGAATTGATAAATGACTTAACATAAGTTTTTTAATTTTTAATTTTATTCCAATAATCGTTACTATTGATTGGATTAATTTTTTGTAATAAAGTTTTTAAATCAGAAATATTAAGGGTTGTAACAGAGGTACCACCTGAAAAAATATTTACTATTTCTTCTCGTTTTGCTGTTAAAAAAAGATCCAATGGATAAAATTGATAATTGGAAGAATATTCATTCAACTTCATTAAATTGATAGCGATATTTGTTTTAGCTTGTAATTCATTAGAAGACATCATATCCAATCCATTACGATGATAATTATACGAAATATTTCTTAAGGTATTGGACTTATCATTTATAATATCAGCAATAAGAGAACCTCGGGTTCTCGGCCCATCAAAAGTGTTCCAACCGTTATATCCTTGATTTATGGAATTATCAGAAATTTTTTGAGCTTTGGTAAAATAATCGGTTCCTCCATTTAACGAAAAAGTATCAGCATCATATCCTAAAATCATATAGATATAAAACGCAAGGACATCAGTTAAATTTTTGCCGCTAAAACGAGTTTCATTAAATACAAGATTTTCAGATTCGATATAATTAAATGTAAAATTGGTGTCTTGATAATTTAATACTGGTGTCGTATAACTTGAGTTATATACAGGTCTACTGGATTGAACTAATAAAGTTGCTTTAAATTTATCTGTAGCAATTCTTTCTTCAATAATAATCCCGAAAGAGCATTTGATACGCTCTTGCATTGATAGCTTATTTCCAGGTATCCAATCCGTATTACTGATAAAATCTTTTAAATCCTTTTTTAAGGTATTAAATACTTGATTATTTGATCCTTGAACTTTGCTATAATCAATTTTTACCTCAGCCGATAATTGTTGACAAGTAACCACTATGGGTATAATCAATAACAGAAAAATTAATGGTATATGTTTCATAAATCAGGTTTTTATTCTTACATGAATAGAATTTAATATATTCACAGCGACTTTTTCTTTAGTCTGAAGATCAAAATACTCAATATTTCCCTGCTTATCTAAAATAGTTATTTTATTTGTATCGTAAGAAAATCCAGCGCCATCATCTCGCAAAGAATTTAAAACGATCATATCTAAATTCTTTTTTTGTAATTTTTTAAGAGCATTATTTTCTTCATCATTAGTCTCTAAGGCAAATCCAACTAAAAACTGATTATCTTTAGTATTACCTAAGTGTAAAAGTATGTCTTTATTTTTAATTAACGACAAAGAAAAAGAATCTTCCTCTTTTTTTATTTTAATTTTAGAAACTGTCTTAGGTCTATAATCAGCTACCGCTGCAGCCATAATAACAATATCAGCCCATTGATAATGGGCATCCACAGCCTTATACATTTCTTCAGACGATATAACATCAATTCTTAGTATGGAAGAATAATTAGATAGCTTTTGATTACAAGGACCAGATATTAAGGTAACTTCAGCACCTAATTTTTCTGCAACTTTGGCTATTTCAAAACCCATTTTTCCGGAAGAATGATTTCCTATGAATCGAACCGGATCAATAGGTTCATAAGTAGGACCGGCAGTAATTAAAATTTTCTTTTTATAAAAAAGTAACTCTTTTCGTATGAAATTTTCAATAAAATTTACAATTTCCTCAGGCTCGGCCATTCGGCCTTCTCCCTCTAAACCACTGGCAAGTTCCCCTTTATTAGGAGGTATACATATATCTCCTTTTTGAATAAGCTTTTCTATGTTTTCTTTATTATAAGGATTTTTGTACATATCCAAATCCATAGCAGGAGCAAAGAAAACAATATTTTTAGCAGATAAGTACGTTGCTAAAGCTAAATTATCAGCTTCTGCACTGGCCATTTTAGACAGCGTATTGGAAGTAGCAGGGGCTAACACAATATAATCTGCTTGTAAAGCTAAATCTACATGGCTAGTCCATTCTCCCGTTTTTCCATCAAAAAATTGTGTATATACAGGATTATTTGACAGGGTAGATAAGGTTAGAGGCGTTATAAAATTAACTGCCTCCGGTGTCATAATAACCTGTACCTTACATCCCCGTTTGATCAAAAGTCTTATAAGGGAAGCGGTTTTATAGGCAGCAATTCCACCCGTTACTATTAATACTATCTTTTTCCCTTCTAAAACCGACATGGTAAAATGGTTACTGAGCGTCTGTTTTTCTAAAATAAACTTCGTTATCTAACCATTCTTGTATGGCAATTAATGTTGGTTTAGGCAATCTTTCATAGTATTTAGAAACTTCAATTTGTTCTCTATTTTCAAATATTTCATCAAGAGAATCGCTATTTGAAGCAAATTCATCCAATTTTTGGTTCAAATCATTTTTAATAATAGTATTAATCTGTTCAGCTCTTTTACCTATTATTACTATAGCTTCATAAATGTTACCTACTTTACTCTCAATTTGTTGTCTATTGAAAGTAATTGTTGTGTTTGGCGCATTTAATTCTTTTAAATTCATATTTTGATTGGTGTATAATTTTAGTTAACTTATTTTATTTCTTTCTTTTTCTGCGGATTTTAATTTATCTTCAGATTGCTCTTTGGCTTCATTGATGTTTTTTTCTTTAATTTGATACGTAATCTTGGCATTTTCCAATCTAGAATTTAAACGTTTTGCTTCATCTAAATAGGTTGAGTTTGGAAATAGATTGCAGAATTTATTGTATGAATTAACCGCATCATTAATTCGTTCATTTTGTAATTTATGTATAGAATTAACGGCAAGTTCTGTTTTGGCACGAAGTGAATAAATTAAAATATCTTCGCGTAATTTTGTATCTGGAAAATCGCTCAAAACATTATCAAAAGATATGATAGCTGCTTTATATTCCGTAACTTTATAAAGGGTTTTAGCATTTTCAAAAGCTTTCTTTTCCAGCTTTCTAGTCAAGTCATCTATCATTCGGTTACATTCAGGAATTTTTTCCGAATTAGGGTAAGTGTCAATATATAATTGCAATTCCTTTAATGCATCTCGTGTATTTGTTTGATCAAGATTATAATCAGGCGAATCGACATAGTAACAATAAGCTACCATATATGCCGATTCATCGGCTCTTGAGTCTTTCGGATACGACATTACAAAATTTTTAAACTGATGCGCTGCTAGCCTATAGTTTTTATCTAAATAATTGAGGTATGCAGTCCTATAAGAAACTTCCGGTGCTTCATCGGTTCCTACAACGAATTTAGTTGCATATTCATATAAACTGATGGCTTGACTATATTTCTTTCGTTGTTCATATTCTTCAGCAACCTTTAATATCAAATCTTTATCAGTACTTTTTAAAGCTTGATTTAATCTTCTCTCACAACTAATAAAAAGGAGAAATGATAAACCTAATAGAAGTATTTTTTTCATCTAATTACAAAATTACATTTTTTTATAATTTTAAACAAATAAATAACTTTAATTGATATAAAGATATTTATAGATAATTTATTAATAAAATTAGTAGATATATTACTAAATAGTAAAAACTTAAACAACTATGCTTAGAGTTTCTAGCTCTTTTTCAATTTTACTAATAAGATTTGTAGAGGCAGGTGTTAAAGGTAAACGAGTATAAGGTTTACAAATACCTTTTACGGATAATAAAGCTTTAATACCGGAAGGATTTCCTTCTGCAAATATTAATTCAAAAAGAGTTTTTAGCTTATAATGAATTGTATAGGCTTCTTCTACTTTTTTATCTAACCCTAATTTAATCATCTGAGAAACCTCATGAGGAAGAGCTTGGCCCAAAACCGATATAACTCCGTATCCCCCGGCCAATACTATAGGCAAAGCCAATTCATCGTCTCCCGATATGACCCTAAATTCAGAAGGTTTATCTTTGATAATATTAGTTGATTGTAAAAAATTTGGACTTGCTTCTTTGATCCCGATGATGTTTTTACAATCATTTGACAATCTTAATGTTGTCGCAGCTTCAATATTTGAACCTGTTCTTCCGGGCACATTATATATAATTATAGGCTTATTGCTATTTTCAGCAATTTTTTTATAATGTTGATATATTCCTTCTTGAGAAGGTTTATTATAGTATGGCGATACGGATAAGATTGCGGAAAAATCTTCAAGGTTTGTAGTTTGTAACTGATGTACAATATCAGCTGTATTATTTCCACCAATGCCTAAAACTAAAGGTAATCGCTTGTTGTTACTCTTTAGGATACAATCAATTACCTGTTTTTTTTCTTCTGAATTTAAGGTAGCATTTTCAGCAGTTGTGCCTAAAATAACTAAGTATTCAGTTCCGCCTTCAATATTATAATTTACTAATTTTTCTAACGATGGGAAATCAATCGTTCCATCCTTGCAAAAGGGTGTTATTAAAGCTACACCTAATCCTTGTAATGATTTCATATGAGTAACAATTTTGTCTTTTTACTATAAAAAGTAAAAATACTATTAATTATTTAATTATCTAAAAAAATGAATATTCGATCCTTTTTTTAATTTCTTATTATTTAAATTGATTATAAATGAGTGAGAAACTCTATGGTATCAATCCCATCGGCATAATCATAAATTTTAGGATTTTGTGCCTGGCCGGGAGCTATAGTTTTATAAATATCCAACGGTTGAGCACATACCACACATTGTATATTTTCAGTATTTTTAGAGATAAAATTTTCTATCTCGGTTTTATCGGAATAGGTGCTAAAATATAATGTACCGATAGGACTAAATAAATTTTGAGATTCTTTAAGTATAATAAAATTATTATCCCAAAATTTTTCTTGATTCATCAAATATATAGCTTTGTTATAATCATAATTATTTGCATATTTAGTATGATTAATAACATTCTTAAAAGAAATAAAAATATTAAAAAGTAAATTTAAATCGTAATCTTTCGGAATAAATATTTGAGTTACACTTCTACAACCTAATCCAAAATATGAGAATACATCATTAGCTAGTCCATATAATTGTTCTTCAGTTTCTTTACCCGTTAGTATAGCTATGGAAGTTCTATTTTTTCTGATTATATGCGGAATGTTTTTAAAATAATACTCAAAATATCTGGCAGTATTTGTACTACCGGTAGTTATAACTGCATCACAATTAGAGAGTGTTTCTACAAATTCAAAATCAAGCTCATTATAAAACTCTTTCCATAAATTTAAAAAAAATGGAATGAGAATAGAGTCTTTGGAAGATAATTTTATTACAGCCCGATTCCCTGTCAGGAGAGTACTCAGACAATCATGAAATCCAACCATAGGTATGTTTCCCGCCAATACCAATCCAACATTTTTTTTCTCGGTAGAATCAATCGTGTATTTAGCTAACCACTTAGTGACCGTATCTTCAGATAAAACATTATTCCAATACTTTAAAACTGAAAATATGCTATCTTCAGTAAACCATGAATTTTTAGTTTCAGCAAGCGAGATAGTCTTTTTAAATTTGGAATAATTATGCGTATCAACCTCATTCTTATTAACAAATTGATCTAAAATATTTCTAACGGCATTCAGCGACTTTATTCTTTGTTCTAAACTCATTTTACTTATGATATATATAAAAAAAATTGTATAATTTTGCACAAAAGTAAATTAATTTTAAGTAATGGCTATAAAAATTACGGATGAATGTATAAATTGTGGAGCGTGTGAGCCTGAATGTCCCAATAATGCAATATATGAAGGAGCGGTGGATTGGAAATTGTCAGAAGGTACTGGGTTAACAGGAATGGTTGTAACTAAGAGCGGTCTTTCTATTGATGCTGATACTCCACAAAAACCCATATCTGATGATATTTACTATATAGTTGCGGATAAATGTACGGAATGTAAAGGTTTTCACGAAGAACCGCAATGTGCAGCCGTATGTCCGGTGGATTGTTGTGTTCCTGATGATGCTCATGTGGAAACTGATGAAGAATTGATCGCTAAGAAGGATTTTTTACATCCTTCTTGAGAATAATAAACGTGTTTACTTTATTTCCTAACAAGATAAAAACATTATATTTATTAATTAATGAAAAAATATAACTTTAGTGCAGGACCTTCTACATTACCGGAAGAAGTAATTCAACAAGCCGCACAGGCAGTGTTGGATTTTAATAATAATGGGACCTCTTTAATTGAAATATCACACAGAAGTAAAGATTTTATTGCTATAATGGATGAAGCTAGAAGTTTAGCAAAGAAATTAATGAAGTTAGACGATCATCATGAAGTATTGTATTTACAAGGTGGTGCTAGCTTACAATTTACTATGATTCCATATAATCTTCTTAAATCAAAAGCTGCTTATATAGACAGCGGAAATTTTGCCTCTGTAGCTATTAAAGAAGCTGAAAAAATCGGAAAGATAGAAGTTTTAGCTTCCTCAAAACAGGACAAATACACCTATATACCTAAAGGCTATACGATTCCTTCTGATGTTGATTATTTACATATTACCTCCAATAATACCGTTTATGGCACAGAAATCAAAACATTTCCAGAAACTGATGTTCCTATTGTATGTGATATGTCCTCTGATATTTTAAGTAGATCCATTGATTATAATAAATTTGCTATATCTTATGCAGGAGCACAAAAAAATTTAGGTCCGGCCGGAGTAACAATGGTGGTAGTAGATAAAAGATATTTAGGAAAAACAGGACGAAATTTGCCTTCTTATTTAGATTATGAAGTACATATTGCAAAAGAAAGTATGGCTAATACTCCGCCTGTATTTGCAGTATATACAACCTTATTGAATTTACGATGGCTAGAAAAACAAGGAGGAACGGAAGGAATTGAGAAAAAAAATAAGGTAAAGGCAGAATTGTTATATAATGAGATTGATAGAAACCCTCTGTTTAGAGGAGTATGCGAAAAAGAAGACAGATCTATTATGAATGTGTGTTTCTTTTTAAATGACGAAGAAAAATATAAAGCCAAATTTGATCAAATGTGGAAGGATGCTAATATTGTAGGAGTAGGAGGATATAGAACCGTAGGAGGGTATCGAGCAAGTATTTATAATGCTATGCCTTTAGAAGGAGTGCAAGCCCTAGTTAATGTTATGAAAGAACTTGAAAAAACTGCCTAATTTTTAATTTAATTAAATAAATATACAATGAAAATATTACCGAACGATGGTATTTCTATATCTGCAATAGAATTTTTAGAAAAAGAAGGTCATGAAGTTTTATCACATAAAGTTGCTCAAGAACAGTTAGCCAATTTTATAAATGAAAACAATATTGATGTTTTATTGGTAAGAAGTGCTACACAAGTTAGAAAAGATTTGATAGACCAATGTCCTTCTATTAAAATTATAGGTAGAGGAGGTGTTGGGATGGATAACATTGATGTTGAATATGCTAAAGATAAAGGTATACATGTTATAAATACTCCTGCAGCTTCTTCAAGATCAGTTGCCGAACTGGTATTTGCACATATGTTTACTTTATACAGATATCTTCAAGACTCCAATCGCAATATGCCTTTGGAAGGAGACACAAATTTTGCAGCCTTAAAAAAATCTTATTCAAGAGCCATGGAACTTGGAGGGAAAACTTTAGGAGTAATTGGATTTGGAAGGATAGGAGTGGAAGTGGTAAAAATAGGATTAAGTTTGGGAATGAAGGTATTAGTTTCTGATATAAACGATATCACAAGAACAATTTCAATAGATTTTTTTGACGGACAACAGGTACATTTTGAAATTTCAACTGTTCCCATGGAACAAGTTATTAAAAATTCAGATGTAATATCCGTTCACATTCCTAAACAAAATAAGTATGTAATAGGAGAAGAACAGCTAAACAAAATGAAAAATAATGCTATAATAGTAAATGCTTCAAGGGGAGGAATTATAGATGAGGTGGCTTTACTAAATGCTTTAAATGAAGATAAAATATTTGGTGCGGCTTTAGATGTTTTTGAAAAAGAACCTAAACCGGAAATAACATTGCTTATGAATCCTAAATTATCTTTATCACCTCATATTGGAGGTAATACAAAAGAAGCCCAAGAAAGGGTGGGAATGGAATTGGCAGAACAAATAGTTGCTATTGCAAAAAAATAGTATAGAATATACTATCAAAAATAGTATATTAGTTTTAACTTATTCGTAAATGATCTTTATATGTTAAGTTTTAAACCTTTTAAAGGAATACATCCTAAAGAGGAGGATGGGAAAGATTTTCCCATGTATTCTCCCGATATATATACAGATGAGCAAATAAGAATAAAACTCAGAGGCAAAACACCATCTTATATAGATATTATTAAACCGATGTTCTTTAAAGGTGAAAGTCCTTTGGAAAATCGTTTAAAAAAAATAAGAAAAAGGTATGAGGATTATGTTAAAGAAAATTTACTTGAACATGATCCTGCCTCATTTTATGTCTATGAACAAAAAAAATCAACAGGAGAGTTCTTTAGAGGAATTGTAGGATTAGTTTCAGTGGATGATTTCAAAGATCATACAATAAAATTCTCGTCGACCGGAAAAAAAGAAAAAATTATAGATTTTACTCAATTTTTGGATATTACTTATCTACAGACTGATCCTGTATTACTTTGTTATGAATCGAATTCAAAAATAGAGATCTTAATGGATATTGAAATTAAGAGTAAACCATTTATACAATTTGATGATGAATTAGAAATTACACATAAGTTGTGGCGAATAGATAATAGATTGAAATTAGCGCAATTTAAAGATACGGTATCTAATTTACCCTCTCTCTATTTAGCAGATGGTTATTATCGAATGGAGGGAGCTATAATACATTCGGATAAAATAAAAGAAAAAGGGAAGTTTAAGGATTTTCTATTAGATCAGAATCATCAAATCTTATCTTTACTTGTTTCCGGACAAAATTTAAAAATTGTTGAATTTAATAGGCTCTTAAAGTCATTAAACGGTATATCTAAAAATGAATTATTCACAAGATTAGAGGAGCATTTTACTATAAATCGAAAAGGAAATGCGCCTTATTTTCCTTCTCATAAACATCATATAAGCATGTATATTGAGGGAGAATTTTATGGTTTATATATAAAACATGAATATAGGGGTATGCCCATTGGATTGGGAAATATAGATGTATATCTATTCAATAAATTTATATTGGATAAAATTTTTAATTTATCAGATTGCGAAGAAAATAGAAATTTAATAGCCTATATCAAAGGAACTAATACTATAGAAGGAATTAATACTATTAAACAAATGGTGGATACCGGTGGTTTTAAAATAGGTTTTGGATTTTATCCTCCTTCATTTTCAGATTTACAAAGAGTATTAGATTTAGATGAACAGTTGCCGGATAAAATAATTTATGTTGAGCCAAAGTTTCCTTTAGGAATGATCATGTTGAATATGAAATAAGTACGTTTGAAAGCTCAAATAAACAATTTTATTTTTAATAGATATTTTCGAGATATTTTCGGATACTAATTCACAATAATAAATATATATATAGCAATATTATTACAATTTAAAAGATAATCTTAATATTTTAAAATGAGAATAAGAATTTTTGAAAAAAATTAACTGCTAATCTTTAATGGTGTTTAACTGATTAGCATAAGGAGTATCATCAATTATTTTCCAATTATTAAGTTTAACGACTTTATATAATTCTTTTAGATTTGATATTAATTGAGTTTTAGCTAAAGCTTTAATATTAGATTTTTCGACCTCATTAGTTATATCTTTTTTACTCTCTTCCATAACCTCATTTAGCTCAGATTTTGAAAAATTATTCAAAAATCCTGTTTCCATACTATAAATTTCAACGTCAGGATAAACTTTTAATTCTGGTTCGGGTATAAAAATAATATGTACAGTTTTACTTGTCGAATCAACATCTATTTTTATTTTCTTCATGTCATAAGTGACCTGAGCCATTGCAGTAATATATAAAACAATATTTTTATTTAAAAAATCAAAATATTTCGGATTAAAGTTATTATATTTTTTTGTTTTGAATGAGGAAAAATTTTGTTCAATTACAATCATTTTATTAAGACGTTGAATTTCATGATTGATAATTTTAGTTTCCGATCTAACATTTTCTTTGCCTGATTTTTTTAAGATAAAAATAAAAGCAAGTAAACCTAAGATTAAAAATAATATGGATAAAAAATATTTTTTTAAAAAATTAAATATTACCATTTTACATGTTTTTTATATTAACAAAGAACATTACATAAATCATGCAAAAAAAGTAGGTAAAGAATAGAAACCAATCAGTTATTTTTTTAATTCTCTGCCGGTAACAATTTTATATAAATCTAATTCAAGTGATTTTGTTGGCGATTCAACAATTCTACCTATTTCTATATTTCTTCTTTTAGGGTTATGATGAGCTTTATATAGAATAAAAGTGGGAATATTTGAAATGCCTTTTTGATTTTGCTCTCCATAAAAACTTTCTTTTTTACGGTTTAGTGCAATTAATTTCAATTTTCTTTGAGGATATTTAACTTTATCAAGAATTTTTAAAAATCTTGGTAATTGCTCCTGAGTATCACTACACCAAGTCCCAAAATAAATTTCTATATGATAGAGTTTAATTTTATTCTTTAACTTTTTAGTGACATTTTGATCTGGAACATATGAATTATACTCATCCGAAAACCATGAATTAAATTCAGGTTGTTTAAGCGCCTCACGCGTAACCTGGCCTATTAATATAGTTTCTCCTTCATGATCTTTTAGTTTTTTATTAACTATATAATCTTGCGTTCTACAACTTATGAATAAGATAAAAATAAAAAATAGAATAACGTGACGTTTAAATTTCATATAAAATAAAAATAATTTTTGTAAATATACAAATATATCGATATTATTTCTGAGGTGAAGTATTAATTTATTTAAGCTTAAGGAAATAATAGAAATATATCAACTATCCATAAAAAATTGATGCATATAGAATAGTTTAATTGTATATTATTTGTTTAGACAAATATATAAGCTATATGAATAGGTAGCTTATAAAATATAACTTATCGTAACTTAAAATAGATAAATTAATTATTTTTTGTTTTAAAAAGTTTGATAAAAATTAATTATCTATTCCAGTATAGCTATAGGAATAATCATTTCTTCCATTGAAACTCCACCATGTTGATAGGTATCCTTATAATAATTTACATAATGGTTATAATTTTTAGGATAAGCAAAAAATTTGTTTTCCTTAGCAAAAATATATTTTGAGTTTAAATTAACTTTAGGTAGAAAATAATTTTCCGGATCACTAACTGCGAATACATCTTTCTCATCATATTGAAGATTTTTTCCTAGTTTATATCTTAAATTAGTAGAAGATTCTTTATCACCGATTACTTTGCTAGGTTTTTTTACATAAATAGTACCATGATCGGTTGTGATAACAACTTTGTATCCGTCTTCTGCAGCTGATTGAATGATTTTTAAAATACTTGAATTTTCAAACCAAGTATAAGTTAAAGATCGGAATGTTTTGTCATCTCTAATTAATTCATTAACAATATTATTATTAGTTTTAGCGTGAGAAAGAATATCTATAAAATTGTATACTATAGTAATAAAATCAGCGTTACTGCTATGATACTTAAATTCATCATAAATTTTTTTCTCAAATTCGGCATTTAAAATTTTAAAGTATTTATTTCTTACTCCCTTCAAACCTAAACGTTGGAGTTGAGCAGATAATAATTCACTTTCATATTGATTTTTATGCTCATCATCATTCTCACTTACCCAATATTGAGGATATTTTTTTTCAATTTCCAATGGTAATAACCCGGCAAAAAAAGAATTTCTGGCATATTGAGTAGCGGAAGGAAGAATGCTGAAATATGATTTTTCTGTAATGGTATTAAAGTTTTTAGCGAATAAAGGTTTAATTATTTTCCACTGATCGTAGCGAAGATTGTCAATCATAAGTAGTATAACCTTTTTATGAGTATTAATAACCGGTCTAACTACTTCATTAAATGCTGTATGAGACATTACAGGTTTTTGTTCAGAATGTAACCAGGAATGATAATTGTTTTCAATAAATTTAGAAAATAAATTATTAGCTTCTTCTTTTTGATTGTTCAATATTGAGCTCATTTCAACATCGGAAAGTTTATCAAAGCTAATATCCCATTGAATGAGCTTCAAATATATTTGAATCCAATCCTCAAAGCTTTGAGCATACATCAAATCCATTGAAATTTTTCGAAATTCTTGCTGATAATTTTGAACGGTTTTTTTTTCAATAATTTCATCACTTTTAAGGAGCTTTTTTAGACTAATTAAAACTTGATTAGGATTAACAGGCTTTAAAATATAATCTGTAATTTTTTCTCCTATAGCCTCTTCCATTATATCTTCAGCCTCATTTTTTGTTACCATAATAACAGGTAAATCGGATTTTATTTCTTTGATCTTTTGCAAAGCTTCTAAACCGCCGATTCCAGGCATATTTTCGTCAAGTAGAACTGCATCGAAATTATTTATGGGAATTAGTTCTAAGGCTTCTGCTGCATTGTTGATATCAATAACATCATATCCTTTATTTTTTAAGAAGATTATATGAGGTTCTAATAATTCAATTTCATCATCTATCCATAATATTTTTTTACCCATACTTATATAGTTATTTTATTTACATTAATTTTGCATTAATGTACAAAAAATATGCCTTTTGGAAAAAATAAATAAAAGGAAAATATTTAACGATCCGGTTTTAGGATTTGTTTCAATATCAGATGATTTATTATTCGATATAATAGAACATCCCTATTTTCAAAGATTAAGAAGGATTTCACAAACAGGTTTAAGCTATTATGTATATCCAGGAGCTACACATTCAAGATTCTTACATGCATTAGGGGGAATTCAATTAATGCAAATTACCCATAAAATTTTAAGAGATAAAGGTGTAGAAATATCGAAAGAAGAAGAAAGAGCTTCATTAATAGCTATATTATTGCATGATATTGGTCATGGACCTTTTTCCCATGCATTAGAATCAACTTTATTGGATGGAATTCATCATGAAAACCTTTCTATAACTTTTATGAATTTGTTGAATGAAGAATTCAATAATGAATTGTCGTTAGCAATTGATATATTTTTAAATAAATATCCAAGGAAATTTTTTCATCAGTTGATTTCAAGTCAGATTGATTTGGATAGATTGGATTATTTAAAAAGAGATAGTTTTTTTACTGGAGTTTCAGAAGGGAATGTAAATTCTGAACGTATCATAACTATGATGAATGTCATAAATGATGAGTTGGTTATTGATAGTAAAGGCATCTATTCAATTGAAAAATACTTAACATCGCGAATGTTTATGTATTGGCAAGTCTACTTTCATAAAACATCAGTAACAGCGGAAATCTATTTAATAGAAGCTTTAAAAAGAGCCAAGCAATTAACTAAAGAAGGTAAAGAAGTTCCAGCTTCCGATATATTAAATTACTTTTTGAAGAAATCCGATTTTATTAAATTAACAAAAGTAGATTTAGAAAAATTTGCTCAATTGGATGATTCTGATATAATTTCAGCCCTAAAATTATGGCAGGCTGATGAAGATAAAATATTAAGTTTATTAAGTCAGTTTATCATTCAAAGGAAATTACCATTTTCGTGTATAATTTCTGAACCGATTTCAAAGGATAAGTTATTAAAATTGGAAAATGCAACAAAGGAATTATTTGATATAGAAGATGGTAAAAATTTTGTACATCAAAAAGATTTGAGTGTATTGGCATATAATGATAAAAAAGACCCTATAAAATTATTACTAAAAAACGGAGAGATAATAGAATTGCAAAAAGCTGATAATCAAGTTTTGGTTAAAGATTTGAGAAAAAAAATTACTCGTTATCATTTATGCATGCCTAGAGAGATATACGGTGTTAAATAAAGATTTTTATAATACTTAGAAAATGTTTACATTTGCCCATCATGGATTTTAGTGCTGAACAAGTAGCAAATTTAATTAATGGGGATATAAAAGGAAATCCCCAAGAAAAAGTATCTTATATTTCAAAAATAGAAGATGGAAAGCCTGGTACCATAACATTTTTAGGTGGTGAAAGGTATCAAGAATATTTAAAGGATACAAAAGCATCAATTGTTATAATTTCAAAAGATCTAGTACCTAAAGATCTTTCCAATTTACCAACAATTATAGTTGTTGACAATGCATACGCGGCTTTTAATAAACTTTTAAACATTTATAATGAAATGAAGGTTAAAAAACAAGGAATTGAGAATCCTGTTTTTATAGCCGAATCAGCAGTTTTATTGGAAAATGTATATGTAGCGGCTTTTGCTTATATATCAAATAATGCAAAAATAGGAAAGAATACAAAAATTTATCCTCATGTTTTTATTGGGGATAATGTTACTATTGGAGATAATTGTTATATAGGTCCAGGTGTAAAAATTTATGAAGATTGTGTATTAGGAAATAATTGTTCTATACATGCAGGAACTATAATAGGAGGAGATGGATTCGGATTTCAGCCTACAAATGAAGGATATGAAAAAGTTCCACAACTTGGAAATGTACTAATAGAAGATAATGTCGAAATTGGTTCGAATTGCACCATTGATCGTGCTACAATAGGTTCAACAATCATAAAAAAAGGTGTTAAGCTGGATAATCTTATTCAGATAGCTCATAATGTAGAAATTGGTGAACATACAGCAATGGCAGCACAATCAGGGATAGCAGGTTCCTCTAAATTAGGAAAATGGAGTATGATAGGTGGTCAGGTAGGAATTACAGGACATTTAAAAGTAGGAAATAATGTAATTGTACAGGCGCAAAGCGGAATCTCCAATGATGTGCAAGATAATCAAAGATTATTTGGTTCTCCTGCAATCAATTATCTTAATTATCAAAAAAGCTTTATATACTTTAAAAAGCTTCCGGAAATTGTTAAAAGATTAGAAAAATTAGAAAAAGGTAAAAAGTAAATCTTTAACTAATAATTTATAAAAAAATGTCAGATAAACAAAAGACACTTAAGCAAGAGTTTACGTTAAAAGGTAAAGGTTTGCATACAGGTAAAGAAGTTGTTATGACAATCAAGCCTGCACCTGTAAATACAGGTTTCGTTTTTGTTAGGGTGGATTTGGAAGGACAACCTACTATTGAAGCTGATGCAACCTATGTAACTTCTACTGAAAGAGGAACAGTTTTAGAAAAAAAAGGAGTTAAAATACATACTTGTGAACATGTATTAGCAGCATTAACAGGAATGGATTTAGATAATGCCTATATTGAATTGAACAGTTCAGAACCACCCATAATGGATGGCTCATCGAAATATTTTGTTCAAGCAATTGAAGATGTTGGAATAATTGAGCAAGATGCGAATAGGGAATACTTTATCATAAAAGAAATAATTTCTTATACAGATCCGGAAACAGGTTCAGAAATTACGGCACTCCCTTCAGATCACTTTGAAGTAACAACTATGGTAGATTTTGGTACAAAGGTATTAGGAACACAAAATGCTACCATGAAGAGTATTGAGGAATTTAAAACTGATTTTGCGAACGCAAGAACATTTAGTTTCCTTCATGAATTGGAAAATCTTTTAGATTCCGGATTAATTAAAGGAGGAGATATAAATAATGCCATTGTTTACGTAGATAAAGAACTTTCTCCTAAGACATTAGATAAGCTAAAACAAGTATTCAATCAGCCTGAAGTCAGTGTTCGTCCCAATGGAATTCTGGATAATGTGACTTTGTATTATCCGAATGAAGCGGCTAGACATAAACTATTGGATGTTATAGGGGATTTAACATTGGTTGGAGTTAGACTAAAAGCAAAAATAATAGCTACTAAGCCTGGACATCATTGTAATACACAATTTGCAAAAAAACTTAATAAACTATATAAATTATTTAAAAGAAAAAATATTCCGGAAATCGATTTATACAAAGAACCGGTATACGATATAAAAGACATTATGAGAATGCTTCCTCACCGTCCACCTTTTTTATTAGTAGATAAAATTATGGAAGTGGATGAAAAACATATAATTGGAGTAAAAAATGTTACGATTAATGAACCGTTTTTTGTTGGACATTTTCCAAATGAACCGGTTATGCCAGGTGTATTGCAAATTGAAGCCATGGCACAAACGGGAGGAATATTTGTACTTGAAAATGTAGATGATCCTCAAAATTATTCTACCTACTTAATTAAATTAGATAATGTTAAACATAAAAGAAAAGTTATACCAGGAGATACATTAATTTTTAAAATAGATTTATTAGAACCAATACGAAGAGGGATTGTACATATGCAGGGATACGGATATTGCAACGGACAAATGGTTGTAGAAGCAGAAATGATGGCTCAAGTAGTAAAAACTAAAGAATAGAAGATGATTCAACCATTAGCATTTGTGCATTCTGATGCAAAAATTGCAAAGAATGTTGTAATCGAACCTTTTTCATCAATTTATAAAGATGTTGAAATTGGAGAGGGTACATGGATCGGCTCTAATGTAATTATTATGGAGGGAGCGCGGATTGGAAAAAACTGCAAAATATTTCCGGGAGCAGTGATTTCGGCAGAACCTCAAGATTTAAAATATAAAGGAGAAAAAGCACTCACGTTTATAGGAGATAATACAGTAATAAGGGAATGCGTTACCGTGAGTAGAGGAACTTCAGATAAAATGCAAACCGTAATTGGAAATAATTGTCTGATTATGGCTTATTCTCATGTTGCTCATGATTGTGAAGTAGGTAATCACTGTATTTTTTCCAATAATACAACCTTAGCCGGACATATCACAGTGGGTGATTATGTGGTTATGGCAGGTATGACAGCAGTTCACCAGTTTTGCTCTATAGGAAATCATGCTTTTGTAACAGGAGGCTCCTTAGTCAGAAAAGATATTCCTCCTTATGTAAAAGTAGCTAGAGATCCATTATCTTATGTGGGCATAAATTCTGTAGGATTGAGAAGAAGAGGATTTAGTTCCGATAAAATTGCCGAAATACAAAATATATATAGAGTTATTTTTCAAAATAAACTAAATATTACTCAAGCTCTATCAGTAGTAGAAGCAGAATTTGAGGCAACACCAGAAAGAGATGAAATTATCCAATTTATACAATCAAGCATGAGAGGTGTAATGAGAGGGTTTAATGCACAAGGATTATAAAAATTAATAATATAAAAAAAATTAAATTATACACATATGGCTGGAATGGGAGATATTAAAAAGGGACTTTGTATCAATTTTAACGATGATATTTATAAAGTGATTGAATTTTTACATGTTAAACCCGGAAAAGGTCCGGCTTTTGTAAGAACTAAATTAAAATCTTTAACATCAGGTAAAGTTGTTGATAATACTTTTTCAGCAGGAAGTAAAATAGAAGATGTAAGAGTTATAACTCGTAAATATCAATATTTATACGATGATGATCATGGATTCCATTTTATGAATAATGATGATTTCTCTCAAATTTATATTGATAAAAACTTGATTGAAAATTCACAATTTATGAAAGCCGGAGAAGAAGTGATGATTATCTTAAAAGAAGAAGATGAAACTCCTTTATCTGCTGAATTACCTGCAAGTGTAATTATGGAAGTAATAGAAGCAGAACCGGGTGTAAAAGGAAATACAGCTACGAATGCGCTTAAAAATGCCGTTATTGAAACTGGAGCTAAAGTCTTAGTACCTTTATTTATCGAAGTAGGTGAAAAAATTAAAATTAATACAGACGATGGCTCTTATATAGAAAGAGTAAAAGAATAAAATATTCGTATAATTATTAAAAAATGAAATTTCCACATTCATACACACTAAAAAACATTGCATCAATTATAGGATGTCGTTATATCGGAAAAGAAGATTTTCCAATATATGGAACTAACGAAATTCACCGAGTAAAAGAAGGAGAGATAGTTTTTGTAGACCATCCGAAATATTATGATAAAGCTTTACAAAGTAAAGCAAGTGTAATATTAATTAATAAAAAAGTAGAATGTCCGGAAAATAAGGCACTTCTTTTATCTGAAGATCCTTTTAGAGATTTTAATAAAATTAATGACTATTTTGTGAAATTTATACCGCAAAATAAGTTACTTTCTGACGATGCTAAAATTGGAAAAAATACAATTATACAACCTGGTGTTTACATAGGTAAAAATGTTAAAATAGGTGACAACTGTATTATTTTCCCAAATGTAACTATACATGATAATACAATCATAGGTAATAACGTTATCATACAATCAGGCACTATAATCGGAGGAGATGGTTTTTATTATAAAAACAGAGTAGATTATTATGATCGTTTAAAATCTGTTGGAAATGTAATTATAGAAGATTATGTAGAAATAGGATCTAATTGTACTATTGATAAAGGAGTGACTGATTCAACAATTATTGGAGAAGGGTCAAAATTGGACAATCTTATCCAAATAGGCCATGATACAGTTGTAGGAAAAAAATGTTTGATAGCATCACAAGTGGGTATAGCCGGTTGCTGCAACATAGGAGATGAAGTAACCATTTGGGGACAAGCAGGCTTTGCTTCATCGCTTACTATTGGAAGGAAAGCAGTCATACTTGCTCAATCTGGAGTATCAAAAAATTTAGAAGCAGGTAAAACATATTTTGGTTATCCAGCAGAAGAAGCTAAAAAGAAATTAAAAGAATTGGCTACTCTTAAAAGATTAGTTAAATAAGATTAATTAGAAATTTTTCAAACCCATAATTTATAAAAACTATGTCAGTCTTAGTTGATAAAAATTCTCGAGTAATTGTTCAAGGATTTACTGGAAAAGAAGGTACTTTTCATGCTGAACAAATGATTAATTATGGTACGAATGTAGTTGGAGGGGTGACACCTGGAAAAGGAGGAACTATTCATTTAGATAAACCCGTTTTCAATACAGTTAAAGATGCAATTGATCGCACAGGGGCCAATACCTCTATAATTTTTGTTCCCCCTGCCTTTGCAGCCGACTCCATAATGGAGGCTGCCCAAGCTGGAATAAAAGTTATCATATGTATTACGGAAGGCATTCCTGTTAAAGATATGGTTGAAGTAAAGAATTATCTTAATTCATATGATTGTGTATTAATTGGTCCTAATTGCCCAGGTATAATATCTGCTGAAGAAGCAAAAGTCGGTATCATGCCAGGTTTTATATTTAAAAAAGGAAAGGTTGGGATTATTTCCAAATCAGGAACATTAACATACGAAGCTGCAGACCAAGTTGTTAAAGCCGGATTTGGTATTTCTACAGCTATCGGAATAGGTGGAGATCCTTTGCTTGGGACAACAATTAAAGATGCTTTGGAATGGTTTATAGAGGATAAAGATACGGATTGTATTGTGATGATTGGAGAAATAGGAGGCCAACTGGAAGTCGATGCAGCCTATTGGTATAGGTCTCTCCATACATCAAAACCTATTATAGGATTTATTGCAGGTATAACTGCACCTAAAGGCAGAACTATGGGACATGCCGGAGCTATTGTTGGTGGAGAAAATGATACGGCACAATCAAAAATGAAAATTATGAAAGAGTGTGGTATTCATGTAGTTAATTCGCCGGCAGAAATTGGAAAAACTGTATATAGCGTTCTTAATTAAATTTATATTTACAATAAAATACTAATTATGAAAAAAAGTGTTCTTTTATTTTTAGTAGCACCCGTTTTATCTTGTTCTCAGATGAGATTAGGTGTTAGGGGTACTATACATAGTTCAAATATATCAAAGGTTCATGAAGAATCCAGTAACAGAATTGCTGGATCAGTAGGTGTTTTAGCTCAAATAAAATTAGACTATTACAATCAATTTTTTATTCAACCTGAAATTTCTTATTCTCTTCAAGGTGAAAAAGATAAAATTAAAACTTCTGATAATCAGAAAATTGATTCTAAATTTTATCAAAATTATATAAATATACCTATATATTTTAGAGCATATTTTTCAGGTGATGATAGCGATTTTTTTGGAGAAATAGGCCCACAAATCGGAGTACTTATTTATCAAAAAGATAAAGAGAAAGAAAAAATGCAATATGGATCTAATCCTAAAAATTTGGATTTTTCTATTGGAGCTGGAGTAGGGTATAGCATAAATAGAAAATCTGAATTTTTCTTACGTTATAATTATGGATTAGTGGATATTTATAATAAATATTGTAACAAACAAGATACTTCTGTTATTGCACTTGGATTTGCATATATTTTTGATTAGTAAATGATTTTTTTAGATTAGTCAAAATGTACTTTGTTTTTTAGCTATAATATTGATAAAATTAGCTAATAAAATAAAATGAATTCAATAATTTGAATAAAAATATTATTTTTAATTGAAATCATACTATGTAAACTTGACAATTAATGAAAATTTGTCATGTACATTAGATGTCATTTTTGGCATATAAATTATTATATTTTCTAATTCTTTTTTCATTTAAATAAATATTTAAATAATATGATTCTATTCATATTTTTATATATAAATATGAATAATTTTATATTTAAAATTATACATTTATTTATTTTATTATCTTATTATATTGTTTTTTACTTTGATTAGATTATTAATTTATAATTTGTTAACTTATAAATTTATTTGAATTTTCTAATGAAATTATTAAAAGCACTATAATAATTAGGTCGGAAATTATTACATTTTTTATGAAATAGAAATAAAAAATATAAATAACTAATTTGGCTTGAAGTTTGATGTGTGGAACAAAAAAATTAATCATAATATAAATTTTACCTTATGTATTGGACCTTAGAATTAGCATCTTATCTAAGTGATGCACCGTGGCCCGCCACAAAAGATGAATTAATTGATTATGCTATAAGAACGGGAGCCCCTTTGGAAGTAGTAGAAAATCTACAAGCAATTGAAGATGAGGGAGAAATATATGATAGCATTGAAGAAATATGGGCGGATTATCCAACTGATGATGATTTTCTCTGGAACGAAGATGAATATTAATTGAAAAGCCCTAGCTCGTTTAGGGCTTTACTTTTCATATTTCATACTAAAAGCTTTTTTTAGTACATTTGTAAGTATAAATTAATTACACATAATGAATATATTAAATTCAGTTCTCAAATTATTTATTGGGGATAAACATAAAAAAGATCTTGCACAATTAAATAAATTTCTAGATAAAATAAAAAAAGAAGAAGAAAGTATTTCATCTTTATCATTCGATGATCTAAGGTATAAAACCGTTGAGTTTAAAGAAAAAATTACTCAAGCAACTTTAGAGCTTAAGAATAAAATTGCAGAATTGAAGGAGCAAACTCAAAAAGTTGATAATATAGATGAAAAAGAAAGATTATATAGTGAGATTGAAAAATATGAGAAAGAATCATATCAAATAGAAGAAAAAATATTAGAAGAAATTCTTCCTCAAGCCTATGCTTTAATTAAAGAAACAGCCAGAAGGTTTGCTGAAAATGAGTTAATTACAGTTACTGCAACTGATTTTGATAAAACTTTATCTTTATCCAAAGATTATGTTACCATTGATGGAGATAAAGCTCTATGGAAAAATTATTGGAATGCTGCTGGTAAAGATGTTAAATGGGATATGATCCATTATGATGTACAGTATATAGGTGGAACAGTTTTGCATCAAGGAAAAATTGCCGAAATGGCAACCGGTGAAGGTAAAACTTTAGTAGGAACTCTTCCTATGTATTTAAATGCTTTACCCGGACGTGGTGTTCATGTAGTAACCGTAAATGACTATTTGGCAAAACGAGACTCTGCCTGGATGGGGCCTATATTTGAATTCCACGGGCTGAGAGTTGATTGTATCGACAATCATCAACCGAATTCAGAATCAAGAAGACAAGCCTATTTGGCAGATATTACTTACGGAACCAATAATGAATTTGGTTTCGATTATTTGCGTGATAATATGGCTAATTCTCCCACAGATCTGGTACAGCGAGAACTTAATTATGCCATAGTGGATGAGGTGGATTCCGTACTCATTGATGATGCCCGAACACCATTAATTATATCAGGGCCGGTTCCTCAAGGAGATAAACAAGAATATCAAGAATTAAAGCCTATTGTTGAAACCATTTTTTCAGCTCAAAAAAATGAAATTTCAAAGTTATTTCAAGAGGCTAAACAATTAATTGCCTCAGGAGATAAAAAAGAAGGAGGATATAAATTATATCAAGTATATAGAGGACTGCCGAAACATAAACCTTTAATAAAATACTTATCGGAAGAAGGAAATAAAGCAATTTTGTTAAAAGCTGAAGCCTACTTTATATCGGATAATAATCGAATGATGCCTGAAGCCGATAAAGATTTATTTTTCTCAATCGATGAAAAAAACAATCAAGTTGAACTTACAGATAAAGGAATAGAATTTTTATCAAAAGGAAACTCAGATCCAAACTTTTTTGTATTAGAAGATTTAGGAACTATATTTGCTGACATTGAAAATAAAAATCTCTCAAAAGAAGAAGAACACAAAGAAAAAGAAGAATTTTTGAGATATTTTGCCATTAAATCTGAAAGAATTCATTCCCTGAATCAATTATTGAAAGCCTACACTTTATTTGAAAAAGATGTAGAATATGTAGTAATTGATGGTCAAGTTAAAATCGTTGATGAACAGACCGGGCGTATTATGGAAGGTCGACGTTATTCTGATGGATTACACCAAGCTCTGGAAGCGAAAGAAAATGTAAAAGTAGAAGCAGCAACACAAACCTTTGCAACCATTACTTTACAAAATTATTTCAGAATGTATAATAAGTTGGCGGGTATGACTGGTACTGCCGAAACGGAAGCAGGTGAGTTCTGGGAAATCTACAAATTGGATGTGGTAGTTATTCCAACCAATAAACCGGTAATAAGGAATGACCAACAAGATTTAGTGTATAAAACTAATCGTGAAAAGTTTAATGCTGTATTAAATGAAGTTATTCGATTGTCACAAGAAGATAAAAGGCCGGTATTAGTAGGAACAACATCAGTTGAAATTTCTGAATTACTAAGTAAAGCATTAAAATTAAGAAAGATTCCTCATAACGTATTAAATGCAAAATTACACAAAAAAGAAGCTGATATAGTAGCAGAAGCCGGAAATCCGGGTGTAGTAACCATTGCTACCAATATGGCAGGACGGGGTACGGATATTAAGTTGACAGATGAAGTAAAACAAGCAGGTGGTTTAGCAATTATCGGTACGGAACGACATGATTCTAGACGAGTGGACAGACAGTTAAGAGGTCGTGCAGGTCGACAAGGAGATCCCGGATCCTCCCAGTTTTATGTTTCATTGGAAGATAATTTGATGCGATTATTCGGTTCAGATAGAATCGCTAAAATGATGGACAGATTAGGGCATAAGGAAGGAGATGTCATCCAACATTCTATGATCACTAATTCAATCGAAAGAGCTCAGAAAAAAGTAGAAGAAAATAACTTCGGTATTCGTAAACGTTTGTTAGAATATGATGATGTTATGAATAAACAAAGAGAAGTTATTTATAGCAGACGTAAAAATGCTCTTTTCGGTGAAAAGTTGAGCATTGATATTGCGAATATGATTTACGATACGGCCGCTTTAATCGTTAGAGACAACAAACAAGATAAAAACTTTAAAAGTTTTGAGTTTGAATTAGCAACTGTATTTGCTATGGATACACCTGTAGATGAATCGGAATTTAATCGAATATCTGAAAAAGAGCTTGTAGATAAGCTTTTTGAACAAGCAGAGGCTTATTACAAAGAAAAATTAGAAAATACGGCACAACAGTTGTATCCAATTATATCTAATGTATTTTTAGCAAGAGGAAACACCTTTAAAAATATTTCGGTTCCATTTACTGATGGATCTAAAGTATTGAACGTAACAACTAATTTGGAAGAAGCATATCAATCTGAAGGAAAAGCCTTATTAAAAGATTTCGAAAAAGGGATCACCTTGGCTCTTATAGATGAGAATTGGAAAGAACATTTAAGAGAAATGGATGAACTTAGAAAGTCGGTACAATCAGCTGTTTATGAGCAAAAAGATCCGTTAGTAATCTATAAGCAAGAATCCTTTGCATTATTTAGGGATATGTTGGATAAAACAAACAAAGAAATTATTTCCTTCTTATTTAAAGGAGGTCTGCCTACAGAACCTGAAGAATCAAAAATAGAACAAGCGCGCGAGGTAAAGCAAAAAGTAGTAGAAAGTAGAGAGTTTACAGAAAATGAAGAAAAACAGGTTCAAGAAAAACCTGCATCTGAGCCATTACGAGTAAATAAAATAGGAAGAAATGAACAAGTTAATCTACGAAATTTGAGAACTGGAGAACTTAAATCTATGAAATTCAAACAGGCTCAGAATCTTATAGAGGAAGGAAGTTGGATATTAGTTGATCAGGAAGATGATGAATAAACTCAAAGATATATAGAAAAAATATTATACCGGAATAGTATGTATTTATTATTCCGGTTTTTTTATAAAATTAAATTTAACCGAAATGCATTTTTTATCATGAAATCATTAGCAGAGATCAGAAACGATTTTATTAAAAATCTTTCTTCTCAATACTCTAGTAAAGAAATTGATATTATATTTTATGCCTTGGCAGAAAACTTTTTACACAAAGACAAAATTACTTTAAAGCTAGGGTTAGATGAAATGCATGAAGATTCTCAAATAAAGTCGACACTTTTTCAAGTAGCTTTATTTCATTTAATTAATGGTATGCCATATCAATATGTAATAGGGTATACAGAATTTTACGGTTGTAAAATCATGGTAAATCCCAATGTACTAATACCCAGACCTGAGACAGAAGAACTCGTAGATTGGATTTCTAATGATTTTGAGAATAGAAATAAAGAATTGAACATAATAGATTTATGTTCCGGAAGCGGCTGTATTGCAATCGCTCTAGCAAAAAAAATGAAAGCAAAGGTTTCGGCACTTGAAATAGATGAAAAAGCTGTTGAAACGGCGAAAAAAAATGCAGATATCAATAAGGTTAATGTCAATTTTGTACAAGCCGATATATTCGATAGTACAGGTAATAACGAAATAATAGTTATGGATGATTTTGACATACTTGTTTCTAATCCCCCATATATCAGAGAATATGAAAAAGAAGCGATGGATGCAAGAGTTGTTGAACATGAACCTTCTAAAGCACTGTTTGTACCTGATAATGATCCGTTTATTTTTTATAGAGGTATCATACATTTCGCCCAAAAAAAATTAAAGCCTAATGGGAGAGTATATGTGGAAATTAATCAAGATTTAGGAGAAAAAACCAGAGAACTATTTTTAGATTATTTTAACTATGTAGAATTAAAGCAGGATTTGTCTGGTAATTTTAGGATGATTAAGGCTAAGGGAATATCGCTGTAACTATATTTTTAAAATTCATTTGATAAATTTAGCTTTCTTTAGATATAAGAACATTTTTAAGCCATTATTGAAAATTTTTGCAGACATTTTCAATGTTACTGGTTTTGAGAAAATTATATTTTTATCTCCATTTTAAAATAGCAAGAATTAACTTTAATATAGCTAAGAATTAACTTTAAGCCAATAATCTCTACCAGAATTGTAATAAAAAAAACATTTATCAAGGACTAAATATTGTGATCGATTATCAATGTTAACATTACTTGATTTAAAACGGATCTGGGAATAAATAATCTGAACCAATTTAACTTGATACGCACTAATACAAAATTGATAATTATAATTTAAGATTTGAGCTAATAAAGATAAGATACTATTCTTCAACTTTAATTGTATAAATTTTCTCAAAGTCATGTCCCGAATACATTGCTCCGTAAGTGGCTCCAGAGAGTTTTATGGTAATTGTTCCTAAAACTTTAGGTATTCCTTTCAGTATAAGATCATTGTAAGGTGCAATCGATTCTTAATTTAAAGGTATTACTAGTTGGAGTCCAGAGTTTTCATGTTCAATTTGATAGGAAAAATGGTGTTCAATAACACGAAAGTTATTATTAATTTCAGCATAATAGGGGTAACCTAATGTGGCATTAGATAACAGCTTCGGTAGGACTTTAACTTTTTGCGAACAAAATCAACCAGTAAGGAAAATAGCTAAAAAAAGTCCACTGATTAACATTAAGTGATATCGTGATTTTTTCATAAAATTTATATTGATTCTGATACTATTCTTCAACTTTAATTGTATAAGTTTTGTTAAGTTCTCTTCCCGGACACATGGTAGGGTAAGTGCTTCCAGAGAGTATTATTGTGATTGGTCCTGCAACTCTAGGTGTTCCCTTTACTTTAAGATCATTAAAGGAAATTTGTTTTCCAAAATCAGTAGGAGATATTTCAAGTCCAGAGTTTTCAGGTTCAATTTTATAGAAAAAGGATTCATTTCTAACGACGCCACCAAAAACTTTGATCTCTTCATAATAGGGGATACCTAATGTGGCAGTGGGTAACGACTTCGGTAGGACTTTAATTTTTTGTGTACAAAAACAACTTGTAAGGAAAATAGCTAAAAAAAGTCCACTGATTAACATTAAGTGATATCGTGATTTTTTCATAAAATTTATATTGATTCTGATACTATTCTTCAACTTTAATTGTATAAGTTTTGTTAAGTTTTCCTCCCGGACACATGGTACCGTAAGTTCTTCCAAAGAGTATTATTGTGATTGGTCCTGTAACTTTAGGTGTTCCTTCTACTATGAGGTGATTATATAAATTATTAGGTTGAGCATGAGTAGATGATAATTCAAGTCCAGAGTTTTCAGGTTCAATTTTATAGCGAAAGGATTCATTTATAACGCGGCCGCCAAAAACTTGGATCTCTTCATAATAGGGGGTACCTAATGTGGCAGTAGGTAACGACTTCGGTAGGACTTTAATTTTTTGTGTACAAAAACAACTTGTAAGAGTAAAAATTAAAAAAAATTTAATAATTAGTGCAAAGTGATATCGTAATTTTTTCATATAATTTATTTAGTTTAACTAAATTTATTGCTAATAAGTGTTTTTATTTATTCTATGCCATTTAACATTCACTTTATATATTTTGCTTATCATTAAGGTGGAAAAGGAATAAATGACATAAATCTTTTAAAGTTAAATGTAGGTCATTAAATGTTTTGCAATATTTCTGATTTTACAAAAAGCTTTAGATCTAGCTTTTTCAAAACCATATTTTAAGATTTCCTACCGTTGTAAACCTGAAACTTTATCATCAGGAAAATCATGCAACAGATTGACAGTTTTTAAAAAAATGACCATCAATTGGATTTATCGATTGAATATTTTTTAACTCTTGTTCACGGTGGGCAAGCATTTGTTTAAAAAGAGGTAAAGATTGCTGATCTGTTGAGATATAAATGCTTTGATAATAATCATATTCAAACCAATTAGCTTTTGAAGCTTTAAATTGTTTTGGTAAATCAATTAAATAGGTACCCAAGCAGCGGGTAGCTGAGTTATTGAGTAGTTCATCGGCTTGTGGTTGTTGTTCCTTTGATAATATTATCTTGTTGATATTTAGACTAAGGCGGTTGAAAGCTGCTAACAAAGGTATTATTAAAATTGTGACAGCAATTATATATTTCTTTTTATTCATTTGCAAACGAATTTTCTCTAATTCTGATACTATTGGTTATTTCACGCCATATGACCATTAACTGATCTAAGCTATAAGCTTTACGACTATCAGGAGGGATAATATAGTACATTCGAATCTCTAAGTTAGGATTTTTATTATCAGGCTCTTCCATATTAATGCCTAAATTAAAAATATATCTCTCTTTTTTTAATCCATTGTCGTTACTATCCAAAAAGTCGTTATTTTTAACAATAATTTCTTCTAAATGAAGATTATTACTTTCTCGTGTTCCTTGATAAATTTTTTGCCCTTCACCCTGAATAATAAAATTGTCTGGAATATCAAACAATGACTCGCTTCCGGCATAATTAGTAAATTTGATCCTAAAATAAAAATCCTCTCTATCTTCATAGCGATAGGTAAACTGAATTTCTTTTAGTTTATCATCATCGCCTTGCATAAAGCCATTTATAAAACAAAAACCAGGTTCTTCTGGAATAGTAAAATCATCACGAACACGCATACGTTTAAACAATGTTCGCATTTGCGCTATTTTTTCAGGTACATCGTTATTGTAGATCTCTGGATATTTTTTTCTGTCCTCATCATACCGACTTGCAGAACCATTGGTAGCATCCATCTCAATTTTGAATGTTACTTCATCTTGCCAGTGATAACTTTCTAAAATTCGAGCAAAATCAGGAATTCCTTCACTCTCCATCCTTTCAAAAATAACACCTTGTATTTCATTACTATTTGAAACTGACAAAGGATAGATTGCTTTTAAAAAATTACCATCAATTGGATCTACTGGTTGAGTATTTTTTAACTCTTGTTCACGGCGGGCAAGCATTTGTTTAAAAAGAGGTAAAGATTGCTGATCTGTTGAGATATAAATGCTTTGATAATAATCATATTCAAACCAATTAGCTTTTGAAGCTTTAAATTGTTTTGGTAAATCAATTAAATAGGTACCCAAGCAGCGGGTAGCTGAGTTATTGAGTAGTTCATCGACTTGTGGTTGTTGTTCCTTTGATAATATTATCTTGTTGATATTTAAATTAAGGCGGTTGAAAGCTACTAACAAAGGTATTATTAAAATTGTGACAACAATTACATATTTCTTTTTATTTATTTGCAAACAATTCCCCGAATAACAGCGAACACTGTTGGAATCTTCCAATACCTGCATTGATAGTTTTTTTTCCTCGTGAAATGGACGCATGCAATGTTTTTTTTGACTTGAATATGATAATACTCCAAGGCTTCTTTAATAATTAGTTTTTTTGATCTATTACACTCATAACCCTTGTTTTTTTAGAGTTAAATTGTTTATTGTTTTAGATCACAACAAAGATATAAAAATGTTGATATGGAGAACTATTAATATTGTTAAGGTAAAATAATTTTATTTATGGTTTATTATGTGAGTTTTAAATTAATTACCTATTTTTGATATTATATCACTTACTTTAAAATATATTTCGCATATTTTGTCTTTTAGGGTTTTAGAATAATTTTTAATTTTATATATATCATTAGGAGAATGATGACAAGAAAATAAAAAAAACATATGTAAAAATATTTTAAATAACCCTTTAACTATAAAAATATATTGTTCACTTATTTGAGTTGAAGAATTAAAATATTCATATGATTTACTAATAAGATTATTAAACATTTTTTCATCAAAAACATCTAATTCATGAAGTTGATAAATAAATGTACTTTCTTTCTTACCTTCAATCTCTTCGATTAAAAATAATTCTAAGTTTTTCATAATATTTATTTATATGTTCCGACCTAAACAGGATCTTTATCATATTTCCATCTCAAACTAAGGATCCTTTATGTTTGCCGAATTTATTATATATTTCTACACCATCATGAAAAGTATCTATATGGAATAAATATCCTTTCTTACCATTTGGCACAACAATAATTTTTATTACTCCATATATTTTAGCGATTTTTATTTTGTATTTTGCCCAGTTAACAGAATTCTTAATAGCTTTCCAAAATGATGATTCAAATAATTTCGAATTCGACCTCAACGGGGCAGCCCATGAATTACTATCATGTGTATATGCGTACAATTTCGGGTTATAACTTTCGAGACCAATGGGGGATTGATTTATATAAGTTCCTGAATTACTATCGTAACACAAGAAATGATTATAATAGAGTTCTCCAAATTCCTCATCCTCATCCTGACCCAGCTGCCTAAAAGGTAAGAAATGCTTATTTTTAAAGCTATCTTTATATATATTTTTTAATATTTAAATGTTTTCATATTCATCTTTTTGAGAGTATTTTGCGATATTCCCATTAAAAACAAAAAATGTAATTATCGTTTTTTCGACAGTTAATATAAATAGGGAACGGTTCGTGTGGCTTAAATATTAGTTGTCATATTATCTTATTTCAATACTATCCCTGCATTACACATGATTAGAACACTTTTGGTCAATTTTCGTACTCGATAAGCCAATTTGCTTGTTATAAACGTTCTATAACTGCTTTACTATCCATAGGTTCATTTCTTTAACCATTTAGGACGATCTCCTCGTCCGCAATAAAAATCAATAATATCCAGTAGACGAGGATAAAATTTAAGAAAGTTTATATTGTATATTTTTTCAATGTCTTGTTGGCTAAATTGACGCCATTCACTGACTGAATGCCATTTATAGCCTACACAGATATAATCTCTACATATTGAAATAAAATATTTTTCATCTGATATTATAAATGTTGACTCAGGTAAATCAGTATCTCTCATGTCGGCCCTCTCCAGCTCGGCCCATCTTAGATCGGCCCCCCTCAGGTCGGCCCCTCTTAGATCGGCTTCAATCAGGACGGCATGCTTCAAGTCGGTATCTCTCAAGCTGGCATCTCTCAGGTAGGCAAATCTCAGGTCAACCCCCTTCATATAGGCACCTCTCAGGTTGGCATTACTAAGGCTGGCACCTCTCAGATTGGTACATTCCAGATCGGCATTACTGAGGGAGGCACCTCTCATGTCAGCACCTCTCATGTCAGCAACACTCATATCGGCATTTTTCAGTTTGGCATCTCTTAGGTCAGAATAACTCATGTCAGCGCAACTCAGATTGGTATAACTTAGGTTGGCACCTCTCAGGTTAGCTCTCTCTCCATCTTCGCCACAAGAGTAGATCCAAATTTCATGCTGTTCCAATATTTTATTAAGATCCATTACTTACTCCTCAAATTTTGTAAAAAAGCCTGGTGTTCGCCAAAATATTAGACTATGCTCACCTCTATAATTAAATATAAAAGGTTCTTTTAAATTATTTTCTTTTATATAACTATCATACCTATCAAAATAATCACCCGGCTTTTGCGGGTAAACTACTTCATTTTTAGGGAGATAATGCGTTTCTCCGCAAGCATCTAACATTGCCCAATGATATTCTTCATGTACCATACACAAAGTTTGATTATAATTATTAGCTTCCTTATAATATGCCTTTATCAGTATTTCTTCTTCTTTATCTGTTTTATAAGCATATTTTATTAAAAAACCTTTAACAATTGAACGCCATGAATTATAGTTCTTAATAATCACATTCCCATTTTTATCTGTAAATTTCAATTTTTTTTCCATTATTTACAATCTATTTTTCGTAGCTTATTTATATTAAATATATCTGCTGTTTCATTACTAAATATTGCATATTGATGCCCCGCAGGCACAGGTGTTTTTCCTTTTCAACTTGTTAAGGTTTTTAACCATAGGTTCACTTACAATATCATAATTATGATTTAACTTATTCTGTCTACCTTTAGTAACAAAATCAGTCCATTCATATAGTGGCTTCATCAAAATTTTTAATATTCAATTTAGCTAATTCTGAATCAGGTACATCAAATTTTGTGATACTTGGTAAATCTTTTTTTACTCGCCTAATCAATAATTTGATCTAAATCAGTTGGTACGTAAAATTAACCTCGACCCGCAAGATTAAAATCTAAGCTTGAACACCCTATAGAAGGATCTATATCACCTATAATATCTTCTGCATGGTAAAAAACAGCCATTAATTCAAAAGGATCTATTCCGGTATTCGAATCAAAAGCATACGCATACAATTTCGGGTTATTACCTTCGACATCAATAGGGGATTGACTTATATAAGTTCCTGAATTACTATTGTAATACAAAAAATGATTATAATAGAGTCCTCAAAATTCCTCATCCTGACCTAGCTGTCTAAAAGGTAGGGAATGCTTATTTTTAAAGCTATTTTCTCATATTCTACCATAAATATCAGACTATACCTGCCAAATAAGCTTGCCTTTTTCATTGTAAGCCTGATTGGATTTTCCTAAATAATCGGATACGATAGAGTAGGTGTTATTATCAGATAATTTTAGCAGTCGGCACTAAACTTTCATCTTCATACAGCCAAGTAGTAACGTTACGGATCGTTTTAGGTTTATCCAAAATAAGCAATTCCCAATCATCAGATACAATATTAGGTCTTTTACCTAGCTCATAAGCTCCATTGATGCAATAGAAAATTACTCTTCCAAAAATAACGATAAATTTTTATATTGATGGAAAATAATCAGCAGAAAATTCCTAGTGATGTTTTGGTTTATATTTTTAAATATTTTGGTATTTCTGTGGATAATATTCTTTTTTATTATTATAAAAAAGAAATACCGGTTTAAGTTTCTATAGAAAATAAAGAAGCTTTAGAACAATTAAAGCCAATTAATAAATTAGATAATGAGAAAAAAATATACTTTTAAATTTAATTGAAACTTTTATTTAAAAAAAAAGAGGTATAAAGAACCTCTACAAAACAATTTTGCTTCGCTTTAATTTATTATAATTCATATAAAGTTTTAAGATTATTTTTATATTTTTGCGTCGTCAAACGTAAACAACATGGAATCAGTAAATTTATTATTAACAATATGGCGGTGTTCGGTAACGGTAACGCCCGAAAAACATACACTTGTTGTATACGTTTGACAGCACCGCCTTTTTATTTTTTACATTATGTCAAACGTAAATTTAAATCATGAAGAAATTCAAGATTTCTTAACTTCATTAAACCATTTTAAGCATTTAGAGAACTACGAACATTTAGGTTATACGCTGCATTCGATTTGTAATGTGATGCAAACGGCTTTACTTGCTGAAACGGAATGTAAACAGCTTACACTCTGCCATTCTGCTTTGGATATTTACAACCTGATCTCGCTTGTTAAGGCTTTAATCCCTACCAGCGAATGGGAACTCTTAGATAAGATAAATAGTTAAATGAAAAAGCCAACTTCTAAAGTTGGCTTTTTTCTTTAAAGTTTTAATCTTTGAGATATTAAATATAATAATGCTTCCACGTTTCCTTTTGCATTATCTACTGGATTATGTGTATGTTTGGTTTTACAGTGTTTCTTCCAATTGTATTTTTGGGCATTACAAAAGCCATGAAATATATCTCCAACTTGTTTACTTGAAAATCCAAATGAATTTTCTCCTAAAAAAGTGTGAAAATAATAATTTATCCATGCGCCATCAAATTGATTATTATCTGAAATTAGAATGGGTCTTTTTTTTGTTTCTTTAATCTATTGATTAAATTTTTGCATGACAAGCTTAGGTAATTCAGATTTTTCGTGTTCTTGTCTGGTAAATCCTGATATAGCTAAGGCTTTAAGAATATAATGTTCTGAAACGGGGGCATTTTATCATAAAAAGTATTATATAATCCCTTATCATTTAGAATAACAGCCCTAAAACAAACAATTGAATTTTCAACAATTATAGGTCCATCAGTTTCTACATCAACTATAATAATTATTATTCATATCTAAATTATTAATTATAATATATTATATACAAGTGTAGACAATATTTTAAAAAAGCAAACTTCTTTTATAACTAATAAAAATAATTTATTCTGGAAAAATTGTTCTAGGAATATGCATATTGATTTCTTAGTTCTCCAAACACCTTTGATCCATTTTATTTGATTATTCTTTAAATAAATAATTATTTAATTTTCGATTTTATCCCATTTGTAAATTTTTGATTGGATTGTTTCAATTCTTAAAATATAGTTTTCTTCACACAAAATATCCAATTACCTACATTTTTTTGGTCTACATCGCTGCTTCTCAAGCGTCATTAATGATGTTCCTTTAATTATTTCCTTTTATCCCGGGTGTGTTTCTATCCTTTATTAGAGTTTCTTACATTATAAGTATCAGATACTCCTAATTCACTTGCTCTATTATCGGATTATCTGTATTATCATCCCCCCCGCAATACCGTTCCTTCTGGTAAATTTACAATTTCTATTGGTTTAGTAAAATCAATCCCAGAAATATGATATCTTATATTATCAATAGACATTCAGGATAATATTTTTGATAAAAATATATGGTTTGTGTTATCTACGTTGTTCTAATAATTTATTATTTTCTGGTATATAAAAATGGATTTGAAATTATTCTTATTTACGTATTTTTGTGATAACAAACATGTTATTTATCAAAAATATATTTTTGTTTTGATAGTATTTATGCCAATTATCTTTCTGGCTATGGAAAAAACTATTTATACACGGAGAGGAGTAACTGTAGATCCATCTTTGGTTGATGAAAAAGTAGGAGATAGTGCAAGAAAAGTAAATACTATTTTTCATTTTAAGAATGATACGCGTAGTTTTTTCATCAAGGTATTAAATTTAGAAGGTAAGACATATGCACAAGGTATAAGTGATTTATAAATCTTTATTTTAATAGCAAGAAAGATGGTGATTTGCATCAAAAAGTTTAAAAGCTGACTAATGTAAAGATAGAAGATGAGAAATTCTTTTCAGATCAGGTAAAGGCTTCTTTTATATATCTGAAAGAAAAAGGAGCCTCTTATAGAGAAATGCCTCCGATAAAATTAATGGTATGTTCTAAAGATAAAAAAGGAAATACTAATTGTTGTATTAATGATGACGATGCAAAAGTAACTCCGGATGAGTTTTCAGGGAAATATTCCCAAACTTCATTTATTCGCTTAGGGGGGGTAATCTGAAAGGGAAGAAACCAAAAGAATTAAACCTGATGAAAAATGAAATATATGCTAGATATGGCTATCGTTTTTCAGATGAATCAGATACAAACTATTTTTTCAGTCAGAACTGGTATGAACCTATAGTAGATAATATGCTAATAGAATTAAATGATCTGAAGTTGGATAATATTGCGATAATGGAGTTATATAAACGAGTTATTATATATAAAGATTTAAATAAAAAATCATATAGTCATGTTCTCCCATTAGAAACTGCGAGTGATACACTATATGGCAAAAATGCGCTCAAAAGTATAAAGTATATAAAGCAATATACTTTAGGGGGTAGTAAATGTGGGTTTACAGAATACAATAAAAAAGGGATTGCTGTTTCGCAACAAAATTGTATGGTAAATGATATTAATTATGTGAATTATTTTAAGAAAGATATTCTAATTCAGCATATAGATCATCTTAATGATACCTATTTTTATTACAGTGAAAATGGATTGCTTTACAAATCTGTTAAATTAGACTATGGAACAGAAACTATAGAAGAAACGTTTTTTAATTATGATGAAGAAGGAAACATAGTAAAAAAAGATATTTATTAGAATAAGGATTATAATAGCATTGTTTGTTATGATTCAGAAGGTAACGTAGTAAAAGAATACTACAAGGATGATGATGGATCAGAACATATGGTTACAGAATATACTTATGACGAAGATAATATATTAACAGGATCTTTAAAAGATAAGGACGTTCAGTGTGATTATACCTATAACAATTATAAAATTGTAATACTTGAAACCAAATGCTATAAAACTATTAATGATAAAGAGTATATACAGTTAAAATGGAATAGGGAGGTATTGGAAACTAATAGGGCTAAACAGTACAAACTAATATCTGTAAAATTGATTGAAAGAGAAAATTATAAATATTCCGTATATTATAGAAGTAAAATACCAGTAAAATATCTTATTTATTTTTGAAAAGCTGTAAAAACTCTTGTTTATAACTGGATGAAATTTCTATTTCAGTAGAATCATCTAAAACGACATAACCACCGGAGCTTTTATGATATGATCTAATGAAATTTACATTAATAATATGGGACTTATGTACACGTATAAAAGGGTAGGAAAGAAGTTCAGAAAAATGTTTTAAAAAACGACAAACCATTTTTTTAGATCCATCAGCAAGGAAAATATCCGTAAAATTACCATTTCCCTGTAATCGCATAATAGTTCCGGCCTTAACTACCTCAAAACCTTCCAGAGTAGGAAGAATAATTTGCTGTTTTTCAGGATGAGATTCCTTAAAATTTTCAACAATAATTTTGTTCCGGTTAAAAATTTCCTTATTAAGAATATGTTGTTGAACTTTGTTCACTGCCAAAATCAGTTCCTCAATACTTACAGGTTTAAGAAGGTAATAAGCAGCACTTTGATTTAAAGCTTTTAAGGAATATTCAGAAAATGCGGTAACAAATATAGTCTCAAAATAAAGTTCCTTACAAGACTCCAAAACATCAAAGGCATTACCAAAAGGCATTTCTACATCAAGAAAGACCAATTGAGGTTCAAGATCATGAATAATATGTATAGCTTCCTTACAATTTTGGACAAACCCTATAACTTCTACCTGAGGACAGTATTTTGAAAGATAGCTGCTTAGCGCATTTCTGGCAGCAGATTCATCTTCTACAATAATACTTTTTATAGTTGAAAGCATAGATCAAAGATATAAAATTCCGATTAATTAATAATTGTACTGCTTCTGGCAATTATCTTCCATTCGTTAGTAAAGTTTTTCCAAATTCTTAAATAACGATTATGTTGATCAATTGGTGGTTTCATCATTTCTCCTTTAATATTAACAACTATAGTGTCTATAGCGATATCATTTCCGATAAAATTAATTTTCTGATTATTTGCTTTTCATTTATCAACTTTTATAATTCCTGTACGATGAGATTCAAGATCCATCTCTTTAGTTATCACCTGACCATTAGGAATAGTAAAAAGCAATTCATCATGTATTAAGACTATCAAGTACCTGAATATTACCTTCAGTCATTGCATGTAATAGTTAAATTTCTTTTTCTTCAATTTGTTGTAGAACAGATCTATTCATTTTATCAGTTGTTTTTAATTTTAATATTTTTTGGAAATATAAGTTTTACAATTACTCCCGTTTTAGGTTTTCTCTTTTCAAAAATTTTTAGCTCTATTGAAACAGAGTAAAGTTTATTAAGAAGTAGTATTCGATCTTTCGTATTGGTCATTCCTCGGGATTTATGCAGTTTCTGATTCTCGGTTTTACTATCAGTACTTTGCTTTAATCCTATACCATTATCTTCTATAGTAACTATAATTTTATCATTAAATTGCTTTACGGATAATCTTAAGAATCCTTTCTCCTCCTTGTATCGCAATCCGTGCCATATAGCATTTTCCAGATTAGGTTGTATCAACATATTAGGAATATAAGTAGCGTCTGTATCCAGATTTTCATCTACTTCAATAAAATATGAAAATTTATCCTGAAAACGAAGTTCCTCCAATCCCAGATACTCTTTAAGTTGCTCCAACTCCTGAGTCAGTTTTATAAAATCTTTATTAGAATTTTCCATAATATTTCTCATGAGCTTAGAATAGGAAGTTAGATACTTATTAGCTTCTAACTCATTATTCTGAGCAATGAACTGGTTAACACTATTCAGGCTGTTAAATATAAAATGTGGATTCATTTCTCTGCGTAAAGATTGTAAAGCGATTTTTTTATTTTTCTTTTTGATAGAATATAAAGTCTTTATAATAAAAATAGAAAATATTGCAATGATAATGAGTAAAGTAATCAAGAAATAAGTGATAGTATTTTTTTTGCTTAATAATTCGTCTTGGAGAATACGCTCTTTTTCCAATTGTACAATTTTACTTTCACTTATCTCAAAAAGTTTACTGTCTACCAGAGAACTGTCAGATTTAATTAGCTGTTCAAGATTAGATAAAAATGTTTGATATAATTCTATACTCTTAGTATATTCTTTTTTATTTTGGTAAATAGTAACAAGTTGTTCCAGAATTCTTTTAGCTTCATAGGTTTGACCTTTCTTTGTAGCCAAATTATATGCCTTTTTAAGTAAATCAATACTTTCGGATTCTTTATTATTATTGAGATAAATTGAAGATAAAATTTGAAGCTGTTCTATTTCCGTCTTTATATCATTATCTTTTTGAACATTTTTTATTAGTTCAGTATTAATTTTTATAGCTTTATCAATTTGATTATCTAATATATAAACTTGAGCCATTTGGCGTTTTATGGCTGTTTCCGTTGTCTTATCTTTGCTATTTTCCAAGGCTTTTTCCAGATTAGTTAAAGCCAAATCTTTTTGGTTATTTTGTAAATTTATCTCTGCTAGTTGTTTGTAAGATTCCGTTTTTTCATCAGATAAATTTTGTTGTTCTGCCAGTTGAATATTTTGTTGTATATAATTAGATTGAATAGAAGGATTAGAATTGTTCCTTAAACGATTAGCATCATTAGAATTAATTTGTTTAAAAGTAACATCAGTAGAATTTTTACTAGCTTCATCATAATTACTAATTGCTTCTGAAAAATTATTCTGAGATTCCTGTATTCGTGCAATTCCTCTGCTGAGAGTTGCTATTTCATTTTTCTTTTTTTTCTTTGAATATAAAGCTTTAGCTTTTTCCAGATATTCCTGAGCTTTTGTATATTCTTTATTCCGTATTAATTCTTTAGCAAGGTTTTCATATTCTTTAGCAACTTCTTCATCACTTTTATTTTGATTCAAAGATTTCGATAGTCGCATAGCAGCACTGTTAACGCCTATATCTTTAATGTTTATGCTTTTATTCCCCAGAGTATCCTGTGAATAGATTGATAAACACCAGAAAATTGAAAATAAAATGCTATATAAATATTTATAATACATCTAATAACAGTATTATCAGTTTAATAATGTAAAGTAAAACAATTTTAAACATTTTAACTATAGAATTTACCCATTCATATAGACCATTTACCCATTCTTAATCTAGAAAGATTTTTTTTACTTATAGCTTTGTTACTATAAATGTAAGTAGTAAAAATCAATAGTATGAAAAAATTGAGTTTAATTATTTTATTAAATATTTTTGCTTTAAATTATCAATTCTCAGGGAAAGAAAATAAATATTCTCTGGAAGATAAGACCATAAAAGTTAGAGATCAAAATACTGAAGAAACTAGAATTCAAGTAGCTTTATTATTAGATACATCCAGCAGCATGGATGGGCTGATAGAACAGGCTAAATCTTGTTTATGGAATATTATAAATACTCTTACAACACTTAAATATAATGGGAAAACACCGGTGATAGAAATTGCCTTATATGAATATGGAAATAGTAATCTCTCAGAAGCATCCAAATATATTCGTCAGATAACACCACTTACCACTGATCTGGATTTATTATCAGAAACTTTATTTGCCTTAAAGACCAATGGAGGTTATGAATACTGTGGAGCTGTAATAAATGAGGCCGTAAAAAAATTAGATTGGGGAAATAACCCTTCCGATATGAAATTAATTTATATAGCAGGTAATGAACCTTTCAACCAAGGAAATATTTCATATATAGAAGCCATTAGCGATGCCCTTAAAAAAGATATTTATGTAAACACTATTCATTGTGGAGGATATGAAGAAGGTATAAGAGGATTTTGGAAAGAAGGAGCAGATAAAGGAAAAGGCAAGTATTTTACAATAGATTACAATCAAAAAATAAAATATATAGAGACACCTTATGATTTTAGAATACAAGAATGTAATGAAAAATTGAATTCAACCTATATAGGATATGGAAAAGAGGGTGCTGCTAAACAAACTAATCAGATTATTCAAGATCGAAATGCCCTAAATATATCTTCTTCAAATTATGCAGATAGGATTGTAACTAAATCTAAAACTGTTTATAAAAATGATTCCTGGGATTTAGTAGACAGGGTGAAAGAAGATGAAAAAGCAATTTCCAAAATAAATAAAGAAGATTTGCCCAATGAACTTCAAAATAAAACACAACAGGAGTTAAAAGAATTAGTCAAAGAAAAAATAAAACAGAGAGAAGAAATACAAAAAGAGATTACAGAATTATCTCAAAAAAGAGAAGAATATATAGATCAGGAAATGAAAAAAACAGGAGAAGTTATACAAGAAGACTTGGCAAATGCAATTAATTCATCCATTATAGCTTTTGCTAAAGAAAAAGGGTACAGTTTGGAAAATAAGTAAGTAAATAATTAAAAATATACTTATGATAAAGTTTTTAGTTTTATGTTTGATTTTTTTATTTTTGCCTTTTCAGGCAGCAACACGTAAACAAATTCTAATAGGAGAAATTAATCACGAATTAAAAAATTTATCAGCACTGAAGATAGTAGTTTTTAAGCCTACAATATCCGAAGAAACAGAATATGCCTCAATGGTTATTCAGGCATTCAGGAACTATTTTGTTAAAAAACTCGCTTTTGATCTGAAGGATAGAGAAAATATTTCTATTGAAGTTATTTTAATTAAAGATAAAGAAGGAAAAGGACAAATAGTAGAGCAGAAAGAAGATCAAGGACAGGGTACTGTTTTCTTTGGCAAAAGTAAACAAGAAATAAACTCATTTTTTTTCAATACAGAAGGTATACAGATATATCCTACTAGAAGTAGTTCATTAAAAGAAAATCTGGAACTTCCATCCTTACTTGAAGCACAGTCAGATTCGGTTTTGTTTTTGCTGGATTTTGATAATACTATCGTTTTAAGAGATGATCAGTATAGAGGACAAGGAGAACATTTAAAACCTTTGGAATATAAAATTAAAGAATTATTGGGAATATCATATCCTAAAATCCTTCCGGAGGAAACATCTATAAATATAGGAGATAAAGCACCAAATATCTTACTTGAAGGAAGGGAACTTTCAGATTATCAGGGAATGGCCCTAATGTTAACTTTTTATCCGGAAGCATATAGTGGTATATTTGATACTTCTTTAATAACTAAAAGAATATCTATCATCTGTCTATGATGTCCTGTGTCATGCATATCACTTCCTTTGATAGTTTATCCTCAAAAATAGGAGGTTTGGGGGTAGGATATTTTGCTGTCTCAGAATCAACGCCTGAAATATTGGCTAATTGGAAAGAGGTATTAGAAACCTACCATATTCAATATATCAACAATCCCGATTATTCTCTTTTAAAGTCATTCGGATCTTATAATTCCAACGGATATAATAAACGTATTTCTGTAATCATAGATCAAAAAGGATATGATATATTGCCTATATCGATAATGATTAATGATTAATAAGCTAGGTAAAAAGAAAGAAATTCAGGAAATAGTAGAAAAACTAATGATTAATATATATTATGAAAAATTTTATTTTGATAAGTCTTTTTATAAGTACTTTGGGATACGGACAAAGTATTTTTACTACAGGAAAGGTAAAAGCAGCTACCGTTTATTTTAATGTAGCTGAAATCTCTCAGGAAGCAGGTGTTTCCCTTTCTTCAGGAACTACTGAAGTTGTTATTGACAATGTTGCCAATAGTATTTATGAAGAAACAGTTCAAATATCAGCACCTCCTTATGTAACAGTAGTTTCCGTGCAGTATACGACAGATTATGGAAAAGAGTATAATAAGGAAACTCCTGAAATCAGAAGAATTTCCGATAGTATTATACTTGTAAAAAAACAGATAGAAAAGTTAAATTTAGAGAAAAATTCTTATGTAAAAACTATCGAATTGCTTGATAAAAATAAAGCTACTTATGACAAGATGGATGGAGGGGAATCTAAAATGGATGTTAATGCTCTAATTAAGCTAGTAGAATATTACAATTCTAAGAGATTAGAAATTAATGACAAAATATTTACTATTGATAAGCAAAAAGAAAAACTGTCTGATTTATTAGGAGAGTTGGATAAAAAAAGCAAAATAAATCCGGATAAAAATGAAAATAAGAAATCTACGGGAAAATTAATTATTCAATTATTGTCCACTCAGGAAGTGAAAACAACATTAAAAATTAAATACTTAACAAATAATGCTTCCTGGTATCCAATTTATGATTTGAGAGCTTCTGATACTTCAAAACCTATAGACTTATACTATAAAGCAATGATTTCCCAAAATACAGGAATTGATTGGAATGGAGTAAAATTAACCTTATCAAGTGGTATTCCTAATCAAAATAATCAGGCACCTATACTTAAAACATGGAGATTGGATTATATAAATAATAGGTATGCCAACTCCGTACATAGTGGTTTTTCAAAGTCAATATCGCGGGAGTCAAGGTCAGCATCGCAGTCAATGAGCTCCATTCAATCAATATCAGCAGATTACGAAGACGCAAACTTTGAACAAAAAACAGTAGATGCTGTAATTAATGAAAATCAATTAAGTATCTCTTTTGAAGTAGATGCTTTATATACAATTTTATCTAATGGAAAGCAACATAGTGTAGTATTGACAGAAACTAAAATTCCTGCCTTTTATAAACATTATTCAGTTCCAAAATTAGATATGGATTCTTATCTGATTGCAGAAATTAAAGAGTATTCAAAATATAATTTTCTGACTGGAGAAGCTAACATAATTTTTGATGGAGTATATGTAGGAAAAACAATAATAGATCCTAACCAAACGTCAGAGATACTTAATCTGAGCATGGGAAAAGATAAAAGAGTATCTATAAAACGTGAGAAAGTAAGTGAACTATCAACAACTAAGTTTCTTTCTTCCTATAAAGAACAGATATTCACTTATGATATAACCATTAGAAATAATAAAAAAGAGGAAATTGATTTACAGTTAAAAGATCAGTATCCGGTTAGTTCCCATAAAGATATAACCGTGGAACTATTACAATCCGATAAAGCATCTAATAATGAAGAATTGGGAGTATTAACCTGGACATTAAAATTGAAACCTAACGAAACTAAAAAAATCAGAGTGAGCTATAAAGTAAAATATCCAAAAGATAAACAAATCAATTTATAAATCTAATTTTATAAATAAACAAAAGCCAACTTTTAAAAGTTGGCTTTTGTTTATATTTGTATTCTATGAAAGAAAAAGAAATAAGAGTTGTTTTTGATAAAGAAACAATAACGGTATATCAAGCATATAGAAAAGAAATTGCTTTACCTGCTGTAAAGGCTCAAACTTTTGTACCTCCCTTTAAAGTTGAAAGAATGACTTGGATTAAACCTTCTTTTTAAATAATGAACTAGAAAAAGCAAATGATTAAACTTCTTCTTTAGGAAGTTTATCATTTGCCTAATCTTATTAAATGTATTATTGGAGCTGATTAAATTCAGTTTTTTGTATTAACAATTTAAGCCGTTTTTCATGTTCTTGAAAATATTAATACCTTAAATTATTAATTAATTCTAAATCTCCT
>NZ_CAMLFD010000007.1:0-99239 GCF_946479295.1 uncultured Apibacter sp. | reverse complement strand
GTCATTCCCTTTACACACATATCTCCTTAAATCAGTTTGAACACTTGATATTTGATTATTCAAGCTTTATATATTCTTTTAGTAGCTGCTTCACACCATAATTACGCATAGCAGTTAATTCAGGTAATTTTTTAGCCTCGCTTTCTGATATAAAGGTTTTATTATCCCAAATATCAACCTTTTTACAATATGCTCCTTCACCGAAGGTAAAATAAACATCATCTACATCTGTAGGTATATAATCATTCTGATGTCCTATAATCCGCCAATCTGCTTCTTTTTCAAACTTCCGATCAAATAGCGTATAACTATCTAATACTATTGGTGCGAACATTCTCTTGGATGAATCAATGTATTCGACCTCTATTTCGGGCGTTGATGATACATAGTTAAAAATCTCTGCAACACGACCAAAAAATATTTTTGAAATAATTCTGCCGAAAATATATTTTTTATCATTCAGTTTGACGCAAAATATATCACCTGGTTTTATAAAACGTAACATTGTCCGAGGTTTTTTATCCCAGCCCCAAAATTTAAAATCACTTTTTACTAGACTTTTCAAATCTTCATCTGAACCGTTATAATTTTCCAAGATTTGAACCGGTTTTGCGTTTCTTGCTTTTTTTTTGTGTTTACTTATGATAGAATCATCCTGAATAAACAGTTCATTATCTGATTGAAAAGACGATACTTCTTTTTCAAATTTATGATCAGAATTTTTTTTTAGCTTATCTTGTGAATCCATTATATAGATTGAGTATTGGTTACGAATTTAACATTTTTTTTATTTTATAGCCTTTATTTTACCCTATAATAGTTATTATTTTAAGATTGTCTAGTATTTTTAATAATGGAATTTTAATTTATTTTTGATAGGCATCTAGATTAATAATGTAAGTGATAACGATTTGAAAAATTTCTTTGACTAATTGAATGTTTTCTTAGATTCTTAATCAGATATAGAAGATTGGGAATCTCTCATATCAAAAGCCAACGCTTCCTGTTTTATACCTAATATTTCACGAAAACGTTTAATATTTCTACCTTGATGTATCTTTCTGGATGTTGCGTTATCTATAGTCATAAGACAAACGTACTAATTTATTTTTGGGCTAGTATACAAAAAAGTTAAATAAAATATAAGATTAAAAATCAATGGTATTTGGTGAAAAATCAGTTTGTAAAATTGAATATCGGGCAGGGTAGAACTTCCTTTGCAGAAAGAAAAAATCAGAAATATATGGAAGTTCGTAAATATAAAAGCAAAGCCAAAATACGTACTATAAAGGTATATGAAAGGGATTTTAAAAGAGCCAGTTTCCGTTATATATCTTATCCGGAAATACGTATGGCAGGGAAATGGTTGCAGGATTCGGGTTTCAGAACCGGAGACCAAATAGTAATTAAACATAGTAAAAAAAGGATTGTTATTACTAAGGTTTGAATGGTAAAATATTATGTTAAATAGAATGCAGGGAAAAACCCTTTTGTTTTTAAAACAAAAGGGTGAAAAATTCAAGGCTGTAAGTGGATTTCAGCTTAAAAAACTTCTTTAAAAAGCTTAAAGATTTTGAATTCACTAAGGCTCAAGGCATAAAATATTTTTAATATAGTTATTCATTTCATCATTTTTTTGTCTTGAAACAAAAGAATCAAAAATTCAAAAAAAATAAAAACTCGCTATCGCTCAAACATTTATTTTTCGTCATGTTTTTAAATTAACAATATAATTAAGCACTTCAAAAGTCTTAAAAAAATAAAATTTCTTTTCTCAGGTGTTGGCCAAAAAAAATTAAATAGCACAAGCTGGCCGTATGTTGGATTTGTGCAGAAAAATTTACAGCGTAATTTTTTATTGTAAAGGCTGTAAATTTTTTGAACAAACCGATTTGGCCGCGCGGCTATTTATACATAATGACTAATTATAGGAAAACCCTGTAAAATGTGTTTGTCTTAGAAAAGTTCTATTTAGGCGAAGCCCGGAGCTTTTGCGCAGACATAATATGACATTATAGGAAAATCTTTTAATTCTGCCAGAATTCTGAAATGTTTAATTTTCCTATAATTTATATTATGTTAAATAGGTTTTTGAGATATAAAATTACTCATACCTCATGAAATTTTATTAATTAAAAAATTTTTAAGACATTAAGTTTAGTTTTTTTCTTAATTTTTTAGGAAGTGCATTTTTATTAAGTAAAATTGCTGTAGTTTTAAATTGAACGTAAGTTTTCGTTACATATAAATATCCTTTGAAATCATTGGTATCTCCCCAGGAATTTTTAATTAAATAATATTCTTTACCGTTTTGATCTTTTGAAATACCTACTATATGCATAGCATGATCATCAGTTGTTGATTTATTATTAATAGCTTCCTGACGCATTTCTTCTGTTATAATTTTTTCAGGTTTTGGATGTGTAAATAAATTTGCCCGCTCTTCCGAAGATATTGCATATAGATTTGTATCAGGAACATAAGCCAGTCCGTTTTTCCAGCTGAAATATGCTTCACTTACATCAGTTGCCCAGCAAACGGTATATCCTAATGATAAAGCATGATCTATACAATCCGTAAGTTCAGCCATAGGTATGTTATACATCTTATCTCCGCTCCAGTTATCCGGCAAGGGTGGATAAAATTGTTTATAGTATTGGTAATCTTTAAATGAGGTAATTTCAATATAATCATCTGGATCTAAATCCACTATCTCTTCGGCAAATGTTTTGGGAGTATACTCTTTTCCATTATATATAAATGTTTCAGGAACTTTTCCTAAATATTTATCTAATATTGATGAAAAATTTATAGTCCAGTTAGTATTTATAGGAGCTTTTTTAGCTATAATTTTATCCAAATTATTTTTAAGCTCTATCTGCATTTCTTTAAAATTGTTCTTTACAGCTCCATTGATTAATCCAGTATATGCTTCTTGGGGCATTATCCCATATTTTTTATACATATTGATTACATCATGCAATGAACCGCCATCTCCATAATTTAAAAACCCGTCCATCATTACATAATTTTTGGCCTTTTCTTCATAAGTTTTTCTTGCAGTATAGATTTCTGCTATATCTAGAACGCGTTTATGTTTTTTATAAATTTCAGACTCAAGAAAAGAATTTCCTGCATAGCTCCAGCATGTTCCGGATGAACCTTGTTGTTTCACAGTAGTGTTATCAAGCTGTTTGACTAGAGTAAATTGGAAATTAGTATTATTTGATTTATTATTTATAATTTTTTTTATTAAATCCTCTTGAGCATATATTGAGGATTGAGTCGTAACTAATGTTAACAGTACTAATAGAATTTTCCTCATTGATTAAATTATTTATTTTTTTCTTTCTTTTTCTTTTTGTTAAAATAATCATAAACGAAATAGCCGCCTAATAGAATTATAAAAACGGGTAAATAATTAGTCTTTTCTTGTAAAGGTACATTTGTATTAACTGTTCTGAACATTCGATCCCATCTAATTTTAAATTTTGCCGGATGTCCATAAGGATCGTTTTCAAATAGTCCTTGAATACTCAACCAGGTAAATATTGGCGTACCTATAATGTGATCTTCAGGAACATAACCAAAATATCGGCTATCTAAAGAATTATCTCGATTATCCCCCATCATCCAATAATAATTTTGTTTTATAGTGTATGTACTAGTTTCTTTACCATTTATGAAAAATTTACCATTGATTTCTTTCAAATTATTTAATTCATAATTTTTTATAATTCGTCGATATTGATTTATATTTTGGCTAGTCAATTGAATTACATCTCCTTTTTTAGGTATAGTAATTGGTCCATATTGAGAACCGTTCCAACCACTATGTAAGGGAAAAATAGAATTAGTTGTATCGATTTTAGTTTTAGAAACATCTTTATAATGAATACCCTCTTCCCCTTTTTTCGCATATAAAATTTGAATAGAATCAACTGTATCAAAATTTTTTATTTTATCTGAATATTCTTTAGTTAATCCTTTGAAATAGTATACGTTTTTTCCATGTTCATCTAGACCATCTTGATAAGTTGCATAGCCTAATAAGTCTTCGATTTTTCTTTGGCTGATTCCTGCTTCTGTAGTGTATACTAAATAATCTCTTTGTTGCTGTTCATCTTTTTTTATGTCTTCAGGCTTTCCATTTATAAATAAATTACCATCGATAAGCTGTATTTTATCTCCGGGTAAACCTACACATCTTTTAACATAAGGATCTTTTCTATCAATGGCTGTATGTAATGAATCTGTAGGATAATTAAATACTACAATATCATACCTCTCAATATTTCGCCAGCCGGGAAGCCTCATGTAAGGCAGACGAATTTTATCAACATAAGAATTGATTTGATTTTGTGGTTTTTGATTATCTCCCAAAGGAATTTTATTTTGGAGAAAAGGAAGAGCTACCGGTGTCATCGGTATTCTTATTCCGTAATTAAGCTTACTTACAAAAAGAAAATCTCCAACCAATAATGTTCGTTCCATGGATGCGGTGGGTATAGTAAAGGGTTGAATTACAAAAGCATGAACAATTGTTGCAAAGACAACCGCAAATAATACTGCTGAAATAAAAGTTTCTTTTCTCTCTTCTTTTCCGCTGTATTTTGTTTCAGAAGAATAATTTATATAAGCTAGGAAAACAAATGAGAAAAATAATACTAATACGGCATCTAAGTAAGAACGGCGATTGTAATGTCTTATAAAATCCACTAATATTACCGCTCCCATAATTGGACCGACAATAGGTATAAATACAATAAGAAGCCACCACCAAGGTCGATGAATTATTTTTAAAGTAATAAAAATATTATAAAATGGTAATAAAGATTCCCAAGCTTTTCTACCTGCTTTTTGAAATAGTTTCCAGGTAGTTAAAAAATATAATATATTTGTAATTAAAGCGAATAATAAATAATATTGTAGTAAATGCATGAGAAAATTCTTTAAATTTTTTTAATAATATTGTCTTTTACTTTTTAGTTTCTTTAATAATTTTAGTAAATTATTCTAACTTAAAAGCCAAGTACGTCTTTCATGGTAAAAATACCTTTCTTCCCAATTAACCATTCTGCGGCAATTAGTGCTCCCATAGCAAAGCCTTTTCTAGAATGGGCAACGTGTTTTAATTCGATATCATCAATAGATGAATTATAGATAACCGTATGTGTTCCGGGTACGTCATGAACTCTCTTTGCCTCAATACCAAGCAAATTATTATTTGTTTTATATGATAAATTCCAACCATCAAAGTTGTATATTGGAATAATTTCTTCAGCAAGAGTTATAGCTGTTCCACTCGGTGCATCTTTTTTTTCTGTATGATGTATTTCTTCGATATGAACTGTATATTCTTGATATTTTTTCATTATTTCAGCTGCTTTTTTATTTATTTCAAAAAATAAATTAACACCCAAACTATAATTGGAAGAATAAATAAACCCACCATTGTGCTCTGTACAAAATTCTTTAACTTTAGGGAGCTTATCCAACCATGCGGTAGTTCCACATACAACCGGCACTCCAATTTCTAAGCATGCCATCACATTTTCGTAAGCAGTAGAAGGAGTTGAGAATTCAATAGCTACATCTGCGCCATTTATATTTTTTTTGGTTGGTTTTTCTTCTAATCTGGCTACTATTTGGTGATTTTGTTTTTGAGCTATTTCTTCTATGGCTTTACCCATTTTACCATAACCTACTAAAGCTATTTTCATAAATTATATATTAATTAATTATAAACATTTTTAATTTCAAAAAGATAAACAAAAAGAAAGTCCTACTTTTTGATTAGTAAATATAGTATTATTTGCATCTTCCATTATAACTGGTCGAATAGCAAGATCCTTATCTTTATCAAATATTGATAGATGAGCATCAACGGTAGCATCTACTATATTCAAAAGGTAAGCGAGTGAGGTTAATACAATGGCATAATCTCTATTTCTTCGCTCAGAATCCTGAGCATTTGCTAAAACCTTTGGGCTTATTCCTGCTACATCCGAAAATTTATGTTTTTGACCGCTAAGTTCCGCTAAATATGCCTTATGGTATTTATTATATCTATCATCGTAATATTTAATAAATCCTATTCCAGTACCTATAATTCCTAATACAATGGGAGCTTTTATATATTTTTTATTATATAATTGCCCTAAACCGGGAAGTATGGCGGAATACAAGGACGCCTTTAAAGGACTTCTCAACATAGTCTGAGTAAGTGAGTCTGTTTTATTAATATTTCGGATTATAACTCCATCGTCAGTGATCGTCGCATCATTTTTTTCTTGATTTTGCGCTAAAATAAAACATGTTAAAAATAATGAAATTATAACCAATATTTTCTTTTGTATCATTCTAATAATTTCTGAATCCTTTCAAATTCTTCAGTTGAATCAAAGTTAATGATAATTTTTCCTTTTCCTTTATCGGTTGCTTTAATTTCTATATTAGTTTCAAAGTAATCTTCAAAACTTTTCAAACCTTTTTTTAAATGATTAGGTAATTCTTTTTCTTTGGATACTTTTTTAATCTTAGGATTTTTAAAAGTACGTATAAAATTTTCAGTTTGTCTTACCGATAATTGTTCGCGTACTATTTTTTCATACACAAATAATTGTTTCTCTTGTTCTTCTAAGGAAATAAGGGCTCGTCCATGTCCCATAGATATGATACCATCTCTTATACCTGTTTGAATTATTGGAGATAATTTTAAAAGTCTTAAATAATTTGTAATGGTACTTCTGTCCTTCCCCACTCTGTTGCTCAGGTTTTCTTGAGTAATATTGATTTCCTCAATTAATTTCTCAAAGCTCAGGGCAATTTCAATAGGGTCTAAATCTTTTCGCTGGATGTTTTCAACTAAAGCCATTTCCAAAAGTTCCTGATCATTAGCTAGTCTAACAAATGCAGGCAATTTTTTTAATCCGGCTTGTTTGGAAGCACGATATCTACGTTCTCCAGAAATTAAATCATATTTATCTCCATTCTTACGAACTGTTATAGGTTGAATTAAACCTAGCTGTTTAATAGAGATTGATAGTTCGTCTAATGCTTTTTGATCAAAATTAGTTCTAGGTTGATTGGGATTGGTTATAATGTCATCAAGAGAAATTTCCAAAATATTACCTACCAGTTCTTCAGCTCCTGCTTCTTCAGCAGAATTTACTTTTTTTGAACTTTCGCTTAAAATTGCGGATAGGCCTCTACCCATAGCTCTTTTTTTGTCTATAGCCATAATTTATTTTACTTCTGCCTTATTTTTATTTAAAACTTCTTCTGCAAGTAATATATAATTAATAGCTCCTTTGCTTTCTGCATCATATTTTAGAATAGATTCGCCAAAACTTGGAGCTTCGCTTAAACGTACATTTCTTTGAATGAGACTGTCAAAAACCATATCCGGGAAATGTGTTTTTACTTCTTCTACCACTTGATTTGATAAGCGTAGGCGTGCATCGTACATTGTTAACAATAGTCCTTCAATGGTGAGATCAGGATTATGTAGCTTTTGTACACTATTTATAGTATTTAATAATTTTCCTAAACCTTCTAATGCAAAATATTCACATTGAATGGGAATGATTACAGAATCAGCGGCTGTAAGAGCATTTAAGGTAATTAATCCTAAAGATGGTGCACAATCAATGATTATGAAATCATATTCATTTTTTATGTCCTTTAATGCTTCTTTTAACATATATTCTCTGTTAACTTTATCGACTAATTCAATTTCAGCTGCAACGAGGTCAATATGAGCTGGTATTAAATCCACATTAGGGGACGTAGTCGGTTGTACTGTATCTTTTGCTGAAGCACTATGTTCAAGAACTTCATAGGTTCCTACTTCAACTTCTTCTACATTAATACCTAAACCTGAACTTGCATTTGCTTGTGGGTCTGCATCGATAAGCAATACTTTTTTTTCAAGTACCCCTATCGCAGCAGCCAAATTTACAGCTGTGGTTGTTTTTCCAACTCCTCCTTTTTGATTAGCTATAGCAATAATTTTTCCCATTTATATATTAAATTTGAAGGTGTAAAAATACAATATTTAAACGGTATATTCAGAAAAAATTATCAAAATTGCAAGGTTTTATAGGGTATAATTTATATTATTTTAATATTATTATTGTGTATTTACCTATATCTAAATATTTCTATTTTAGCTTGTTTTTTATCTTTTATATGTTTTGATTACCTTAATAAATTATTTTTATTTTATATATTAGTTAGCGATATAAATTAATGGAATCATTTAAATCTTTAGTATTAATAATCTTAAAAATTTTATTACTGAGATTTTATCATTAATTTTAATTAAGGTAAATTATTTTTTGTTAAACTTTTTTCAATAAGGTTTGTCATTAGGTTATAAAAGTATTTAAAGATATGAAAAAGATATTATACATAGGAGCATTGCTTATAACTACTACATATGCTTTTACTCAATCAAAATGTGATGATCATAAAGATCATGAAAAAAAGGAGGAGAAATTAAAAGAAATGAGAGATAAAATGGCAAAAGAGCTAAGTTTAACTGACGAACAGATAAAAAAAATAAATTTAATTGAAGATAAATATAAAATTCAGGAAGATGAACTGCGAAATAAATCTGAAGAGCTACGAAAACAGATTCATAAATTAAAAGAAAATAAAAAATCTGAGATTGATAAAGTTTTTACAGAAGAACAAAGACAGAAGATTAAAAAAATTAAAGAAGATATGCATGCTAAGAAAAATATATATAAAAAGGGATTAAAATACCATGATTAAGATAAAATACGACTAATCTAAATACATTATTTATAAAAAAAGCTTCATTTTTGAAGCTTTTTTATTGAATTTATATTTATAGATTAAAAATCATTTGTTGATTAAGAAAAATTTTGCATATCAATTAATTTTTTGTAAATCCCGTTCCTTTCTAATAGTTCAATATGGGTTCCTTCTTCCATTATCCTACCCCTTTCCATTACAACAATCTTATCGGCATTTACAATAGTAGATAATCTATGAGCAATAACCAAAGAGGTACGATTAGACATGAGATTATCAAGTGCATCTTGAACGAGTCTTTCACTTTGGGTATCTAATGCCGAAGTTGCTTCGTCTAGAATCATTATAGGTGGATTTTTTAAAATAGCTCTTGCAATAGCAATTCTCTGCTTTTGTCCTCCGGATAATTTTCCTCCCCCCTCACCTATAGTTGTTTCAAATCCATTTGGCAATTGCTCAATAAATTCAAGAGCATTGGCTACTTTAGCCGCTTCCATAACTTCACTCATGGTAGCTTCCGGATTGCTTAATTTAATATTATTAGCAATGGTATCATTAAATAAAATAGATTCTTGAGTAACCATACCCAATAATTTACGGTAAACTTTTAAATTCAAATCTCTCAAATCATGACCATCTATATATATAACTCCACTATCAACATCATAAAATCTAGCTATCAAATTAGCCAATGTAGTTTTACCACTACCACTTTGTCCTACTACTGCTACAGTTTTTCCTTTAGGTAAAAATAAATTTACATCTTGTAATATTGGATGCCCTTCAACATATTGAAAATTTATATTTTTTAGTTGAATTCCTTCTCTTATTTCAGAAATTTCAAAGGCATTTTCCGGTTCATAAATCTGAATGCTGGTTTCTAATGTTTCTATCAGACGGTCTGTAGATGCGGTGCCTTTATGTAAATTGGTAATTGAAGTTGATAATGTTTTAGCCGGTTCTAATAATTGAAAAAACAATGCTATATATACCAAAAATGAAGGTAAGTTTAACCCCTCTCCGTCTAATATTAGAATTCCACCATACCAAGTAATAAATATCATAGCTACAGAACCTAAAAACTCTGAGGAAGGTGAAGCTAATTCATATTTTTTCATCATATTTATGGATAATCTTCTTAAAGTAAGAACAATATTCATAAATCTGTTTTTCATGGATTCTTCTGCATTAAATATTTTAATTATTTTAGCTCCGTTAAGGGTTTCATCAATTACAGAAAGTACATTACCTGTCTCTGTTAATCCTTTTTTAGCATCTTTTTTTAAACTTTTTCCTATGGAAGAGATAATCCACGCCATAAATGGCAACACTATCAGTGCAATTAATGTCAATGAAGGGCTAATAGTGATTAAAGCAATTAAAGTAAAAAGAATGGAAAAAGGTGTTCTCCAAAGTTCTAAAATTGAATTTAATATATTTCCTTCTACTTCGCCAATATCTCCCGAAAGCCGTATCATAATATCTCCTTTTTTCCTGTCGGTAAAATAAGAAACCGGTAGCGTTAAGATTTTATCATACATCGCTACTCTTAAATCCTTGGAAATTCCACTTCGAAGAAGTACAATAAAATATTGAGCTAAATATCTGAAAATGTTTCTTAATAAGAATAAAACAATTACTGCAATGCATAGATAAGCTAAGATTGTTTTCGGATTGGTTCCTTCAAGAGAATGATCTAAATATATATAAAATTTGTATTTAAGTTCAGCCATCATACCTGTGGAGGCTTGCATTTCTCTTTTGGTGTCTTCAATTAAATTTTTATTATTTCCTCCTAAAAGCATTTCTAAGATAGGCATAATAGAAAATACGGAAACGATGGAGAACAAAGAATATAAAAGATTAAAGAGAATTCCTAGTATAAATTCTTTTTTGTATGGATAGGCAAATTTTTTTAGTATTTTTTTTAATGAATTCATGCTTCCTTTTAATTATCACAAAGGTAAATAAATTTCCCTTCGTTTTGATTAAAAATTGGCTTGTATTCCTATATGTATTTTAGAATCAGAAAAATTTATCGGTTCTGAATCGTATTTTCCTACAGCATAATTTAAAGAAAAGATACCGAAACGTGTTAAAAAACTAATTCCTAAGCCTGTTCCTAATAAAAAAGGTCTTGCATTTTGATATTTATTTTCAATCCAAGCTAGATCAGTAAATAAACTTAAATACATCTCTTCAAAGGGAATATATCTATATTCAAGACTACCAATGGCATAAGCATTGGCATAAATAGATTGCTCATTAAATCCACGAATGGTTTTTAAACCGCCAACTTTATAAAGTTCATTTACTGTTAATGTATCTGCAAATAAAGCTGAAGCGGATATTCTAGGTTTTAAAAAATGTGATCTGGATAGTTTTATTAATTTTTCGATAGATGCGGAAACATTGTATTCTGTAATATTTTTTCTATCTTCTGGAATATTTCTATACACCATACCTTTTATTGAATATAAATTTTTGGATCCTAAAATTTCATTCTCATTTTTTTCATTATATTGGTAGCTAATACCTAAACCGGTTTTAGAAAAATTATTACTGATTTCAGAATCAGATATATACCGTGAATTTTCAAATAAACCCTCAAATCCTAATCGTTGATGGATAGCGTACTGATAATAAATATGCTCATGAAAACGTATAGTTGCATAAGTACTGTCTTGTTTGTATATATTAAGGGAAGATTCTGAACCAAATTTTGATTTGAAAAGATAAGGTACATTTACCATAACTTCAAAGTTTTGAGATTTTTCAGGAGTTGAAAGCCAATTTAAATTGATTGTTTCAAATGAATTGAATAAGTTTCCTAATGATAGTTGCAATTGGCCATTAACTTTAAATTTTCCCTTATCATCATTGCCGAATCCTAACATCCCATCAAATGAACTGGCTTTTCTTTTTTTTAGATATAAAAAAATCGATGTTGAATCTGGGGTAAATAATACTTGCGGATTTTTTTCTTCTGTTATAAAATTAGTACTTAGCAGTAAAGAAGAAATTTCTTTAAGTTTCTCATCTGAATATGTTTTCCCAAGAAATCCGTATTCTAACTCTTTTTTTATACCTCTAGGAATTTGGTTATAGCCATTTATAACAAAAGAATTGATTATCCTTTTTTGGTTAAGTGCAACAGTTATAGATGCTTCTAGAGGCTCTTGTGCAATTGAAAGATTTGTATATACCATATTAAAGGCATATCCTCTCTTTAAATAATAATAATGGATGATTCCAGCTAGTGAATCAATATTATTGGTTGTAAATTTATCTTTATTACCTGTCGCTATTTTTGATAAAGAATCTAATTTTACCCTAACTTTTTTGTAAAATTTCCCCCTATTTAAATATATTGAGGTTTGTTTGTTAGTTTTATTTAAGGAATCAACTTTAAGGGTATAGAAACCTAAGTTTACCAATGAATCTAAAATATAATTTATTTTATCTTCCGAATTAGATGTTGAAAACCATACCTGATTGTTATTATATATTTTAAATAAATTTTTTCCTGCTTGTGCATTAAGCAAAAATGGAAATAATATAACTATATAGAGCAGCTGGTATCTCATAAGTTAAGTGTGCAGAACCTCTATTTTGTTTTTTACAAATTTAAAATAAATTATTTTCAATTGATTTTGAAAGAATAAATAAAATTTTCTAAGATAAATATTAATTATGAAGAGAATTTTCTAAAAAATTTTTAACTATAATTATCCATTCATCTGGATATTTTTCTAAATAGCTATGATGTAAGGAATTATCGAAAATTTTAAATTCTTTTTTATCACTTGCAGAATTTTCGAATATACGTTTAGATTCTTCTATAGGTATTCTGGGATCTTTTCCACCACATAATAAAAGTGTAGGTGTGGTTATATTTTTTATAAATTCTTCCGGATTCATAGCAAATGCATTAAATCCATTTAAAGCTCCTCCCCAAAATGTCATCAAATATGAAAATGGCATTCCTATATAATGTAATTTACCTACTCGCGTCTTTACGGCGTCAATCATTTTTCCGTAAGGCGCTTCCAATATAAGACCTTTGACATTTAAATTGTAATCATGTTGAGCTTTGATTATTGCTGCAGCTCCCATTGAAAATCCACATAAAAAAATTGGCTTTTCATTGTATTTATTCGCAATATAATCATAAGCTTGTTTAACGTTGACAGCTTCATAATATCCTATAGTAGTCTGTTTACCGTATGAATTTCCTGCTCCCATAAAATCGACAAGTAATACTTGATATCCTAAATTTAAAAAAGCATATGCTCTATCTAGCATAGACGATTTTTCGGAACGAAATCCGTGAAAAATTAATACGGTTCCAATATATTCGGATTCTGGTTTTAAAAGCCATCCTTCTAAATATTTATTTTTATCTATTACAATTTTTATAGTTTTATATTCCCTATTTGGAAATTTTATAACTCTAGGTTTAGGTAGAGAAACTCCTGTAAATAATGTGGAAAAGCCAATTTTAAAATTGGTTTTAGTATTAGTTTCTTTGCAGTGGGTAAAACTATATGCTTGAATAGCTGAAATATAATTACTTAAAAGAAATAAAAGAATTAATAAAAATCCTATCAGTTTTATGATAGGATTTACTTTATTTTTTAATATTTTAAATAAATACATACCGCAAGATAATAAATAATATTTATCTGGGGATATCTTTCTGCTTGACTATTTATTCGTTTTTCTTTGCAATAAAACATCTACCATATGTTCTTTTCCTAAAAGATGAATTGACTTAACGCTAATAATCCACTTTATAGTTTCGTCCAAATTATTTTGTTTTTTAGTTATATCTTTTTGGTTTATATAATGTAAAAATAAGAATAGTAATGAGAAAAAAAGTAATACTAAAGCTAATACATAGGATGGATTAATTTGCTGATACGCAGTATGTAAAAAATTCTCTCCATAAATCCAATTTATTACTAAAATAATACAAGAAAATATAAAGAGCCCAATGGCAGTCATATAATTTAGTATTGAAAATCGTTTTAATTGTTTAATCTTTTGTTCAGAACTTGCAATCCAAAGATCAAATTCTTCTTCTATCTTTTTCCAGGAGTCAACATTGGTATTTTCTTTAATTAAAGTATAGTTAAACTTACCTAAAGGTATATAAGTTAAAACAATATATTCCCAGCCTAATCCCAAAGCCAATATTAATAAGATAATAATTACTGAAAGAAAGCTATAAAATATGTTTTGAATAATGTTGTAATACAAGCCTAATTCCAAAACGATTATTATCAAAATTGCATAAACAAAAAATTTAAAGGAGCTCCTTTTATTTCTTTTTAAATCTTGATATTTACCATTAACTTTTTCATTATTAATTTCAGAATTATTTTCTTTTTTTTCTTTATCTGGATATATTTTATTCATATTATGAATTTATTAACAAAAATATATATTAATTTAATAAATTCAATAAAAATTATCTTAAAATACCTCCAGTCAACATTCTACCTGAATAAATAGTTTGTCTTCTAGCAGAAAATAATATATTAGGATTTGATACTGTACATAGATTTATAATTTCAATATTATGACTCAGACATCCGCTTTTTTTTAGGAGATATTCATTAGCTTTCCTTAAATCTATATAGTATTTTTTAGATTGATGGTTTTTCAAACTTATATTTTCTAGTTCAAATCCAGCTTTAATAAAGGTTTCGGCAACATTTTCATCTACTTCAAAACAATCTTGACAAATGCACGGTCCAATTCCTGATAATATATTTTCAGAATTACAATTAAATTTTTGCTTCATAATCGATATGGTTTTCGAAACAATTTTACGTACAGTTCCCCTCCAACCGGCATGGATGGCTGCAAAAACTTTATTTATGGGATCATAAAGTAAGATAGGTACACAATCTGCTGTGGTAATTCCAATACATATATTTTTTTGATTTGTAATTAATGCATCTGTGTTTTGTAGCATTTCTTGTTGGTTAACTTCCGATAAAGCTAAAAAATCATGGTCTATTGTCAGGACTTTATCACCATGATTTTGTATGGGAATAAATAATTTATTTATAGGAATATCTAAATCTGTACATAATCTTCTTCTATTTTCAAGAACGTTTTCTAATTTATCTCCTGAAGTTAAGCCTAAATTGAACGAGGCATAATTTCCTTCACTTACTCCTTTGTGTATTGTTGTAGTAAAATGTTGTAATTCTTTATATACGGATAAAATATTATATTGTATTGAATTATTTAAAAACATATATTTTACTAAGAGCAATCTTGAATACTATATAAATAATAATGAAACAAAAGCTAAATAAGAATAATACCCGCTGTTATTCAAATATTTTTATCATTTAGACGTGTGATAAATTTTTTCCAAAGAATTTTTTAATGGGCATCAAGCCAATTAGGTCCCACACCTATATCTACAATTAGAGGTACTTCTATTTTAACAGAGCTTTCCATAGTTTTTTTGATAAGTGCTGATACCTCTTTAATCTCTTCATCTGGAGCATCAAAAACCAACTCGTCATGAACTTGTAACAGAAGCTTGGTCCGATATTTTCTTTCGTTTAGCAATTCATGAATCTGTATCATAGCAATTTTAATTATATCTGCAGCAGTACCTTGTATGGGGGCATTAACTGCATTTCTTTCCGCATGAGAGCGTACAACACTATTGCCTGAATGGATGTCGGGAAGATACCTTCTTCTCCCTAATAATGTTTCAACATATCCATTTTTACGTGCTGTTTGTACTTGTTCAGCAATATATTCTTTTAACACAGGATATGCCTCATAATAAGCATCTATTAAGCTTTTAGATTCTGATCTTGATAATCCGGTTTGTTCACTTAATCCAAATGCAGAAACTCCATATATAATTCCAAAATTAACAGTTTTTGCTTGAGAACGTTGTTCTCTAGTTACTTGGCCCATAGGTATATGGAAGACTTTAGAAGCAGTAGCTTTATGGAAATCTTCTCCGTGATTGAAAGAAGCTATCATAGCTGGATCTTTACTCATTGCTGCAATGATACGCAATTCAATTTGAGAATAATCGGCCGAAATAATTTTATGATTTTTGTCTTTAGCAATAAAGGCTTTTCGAACTTCTTGTCCTCTTTCCGTTCTAATAGGAATATTTTGAAGATTTGGATTATTTGAAGCCAATCTACCGGTGGCGGCTACTGTTTGCGCAAATGTAGTATGTACCCTTCCTGTCTGAGGATTTACTTCATTGGGGAGAGCATCAACATAAGTTGATTTTAATTTTTGCAGTTGTCTGTATTCAAGCAACAAATCAATTATTTTATGTTTATGAGCCAACTTTAAGAGAACATCCTCACCTGTTGCATATTGTCCTGTTTTTGTTTTCTTTGGTTTATTTCCAAGTTTTAATTTATCAAAAATAATGTCGCCCAATTGTTTGGGAGAACTGATATTAAATTTTTCTCCGGCTAAGGAATAAATTTCTGTTTCAAGATGGATCAGTTCTTCAACTAATTCCTTAGACATATTATTTAATGCGATGATATCTAAATTAATACCCTCCCATTCCATATCAACCAAAACTTTCATCAAAGGCATTTCTATTTTATCAAATAGTTTTTCAAGATTATCTTGGGTAAGTTGCGGTTTGAATTTATCTTTAAGCTGTAAAGTTATATCGGAATCTTCAACGGCATATTCTTTTTGTTCTTCAATAGGAACTGATGAAAATAATTTTTGATTTTTTCCTTTTTTTCCAATCAAAGATTCTATAGATACTGGTTTGTAATTAAGCACTGTTTCAGCCAAAATATCCATACTATGTCTTGCATCGGGATTTATAAGATAGTGAGCAATCATAGTATCAAAGAGTATTCCCTTAACTTCTATATCATATTTTCTTAATACCTTACAGTCATATTTTAAATTTTGTCCAACTTTTAATATGTTTTCATTCTCGAAAAATGGACGCAATAATTCTATAAATTTCTGAGATTTTTCTTTTTCCTTCGGATTGAAAGGAATATAATATCCCTTAGCTTTTTCATAAGAGAAAGAAATTCCGACTAATTCGGCTACCATTGAATTGGTGGAAGTAGTCTCTGTATCAAAAGAAACAATTTTCTGTTTTAAAAGCTTATCAACCAATAATTTTATTGACATATTGGTTTCCATTAGTTGGTACAAATGATCAGTATTCTCGATCGTTTTCCAATGAGAACTTTCATTTATTTCAGGTTGTTGATCAGATAGATCAAATAAAGATCTTTGTCCATTTGCTTTTGTTTTACTGAAAGCTATCGTTTGAGTTTCTTTTTCATTTTCCGATATAATGTTATATGTCTTTTGAAAATTTGAAATCATATTACGGAATTCTAAATCTTCAAAAATTTTGATCACTTCTTCAATATCTGGTTTTTCAACGGTTAAACTTTCATAATTAAATTCGATGGGAACATCGGTTTCTATGGTCGCTAATTTTTTAGATAAAATTCCCATTTCTTTATTAGCCTCCACTTTTTCTCTCATCTTTCCTTTTAGTTCATGAGAATGGGCAAACAAATTTTCAATACTACCATATTCTTTTATAAACTGTTTTGCAGTTTTTTCTCCGACTCCGGGTATTCCCGGAATATTGTCAACACTGTCTCCCATCATCCCTAAAAGATCAATCACTTGAGATGGATTTTTAACAGCAAATTTTTCTTTTACTGAATCAACATCCCAAATTTCTATATCATTTCCTCGCGAAGCAGGTTTAAAAACGAAAATATTTTCTGAAACCAGTTGGGCATAATCTTTATCGGAAGTCATCATATAGGTGGTATATCCTTCTTTTTCCGCTTTTTTAGCCAAGGTTCCAATTACATCATCTGCTTCATAGCCTTCTTTCCATAAACATGGAATTTTTAAAGCTTCCATTAACTTATGTATGTAAGGAACTGCAATACGGATTGCTTCTGGTGTTTCCTGGCGATTTGCTTTATATTCTTTATAGACTTGATGTCTGAAAGTTTCACCTACATCAAATACAACTGCAAGATGTGAAGGTCTTTCCTTCTTCATTAAATCGAAAAGAGTATTGGTAAAACCAAAAATAGCTGAGGTATTTAATCCTTTCGAATTAATCCTAGGATTTTTAATAAAAGCATAATAAGCTCTAAAAATGAGAGCATAAGCATCTATCAGAAATAATTTTTTATCGCAATCTTGACTGGTCATTTTTTAGAATTATCTATATTTCTATTTTCAAATATAAGATTTTGAAGTTAATTTTTAATGATCAATTGCAAAGGGAAATTAGATAAATAAAGAATTAATACGAAAAGATTCAGTTATTTATTAAGTATATCTGTTGTTATAAAACTTAGAATAAATGGGATGTTTATCCTAAGTTTTAAAGTTTATTACTATTGATAATCGCTTAATTCGAATGATTAGATTATTTACTTTTCTAATTATACTTTAAAATATAAAATAAGATAATATATAAGGTAATCTTTATTTATTATAAGTTAATTAAGTAATAAATGAAAAAAAATTAATCTTCTTGCCCTTTTAATTTTTCTGCATTTTCTGCAATTTTCACAGCTTCAATCATTTCATCAATATCTCCATTCATAAAGTTATCTAAATTATAGATGGATTTATTGATACGATGGTCGGTCACACGTCCTTGTGGATAATTGTACGTACGAATTTTTGCAGAACGGTCACCTGTAGATACCATGGTTTTTCTATGAGCAGAAATTTTATCAAGGTGTTCCTGAAGTTTCATATCATACAACTTATTACGAAGCATTTGCAAAGCCATTTCCCTATTGGCGTGTTGTGAACGTGCAACTTGGCATTGAATCATGATACCTGTTGGTTTATGCGTGAGCTGTACTTTGGTTTCCACCTTATTAACATTCTGTCCTCCTGCTCCACTGGAACGTGCAGTTTGATATTCCAAATCTGCCGGATTAATCTCTACGTCAACCTCTTCCGCTTCAGGCAAAACGGCTACCGTTATAGCAGAGGTGTGTACTCTTCCTTGTGATTCAGTTTCAGGAACTCTTTGCACACGATGTACACCCGATTCAAATTTCATTATACCGTAAGCACCTTCCCCACTAACGTTAATGATCATTTCCTTATATCCTTTTACGCTTCCTTCGGTCGCATCCACCACCTCGAAATTCCAACCTTTTTGTCTCCAATACATGCTATACATACGAAATACATCTTCTACAAATATGGCCGATTCATCTCCTCCTGTTCCTGCTCTCAACTCTACGGTTATATTTTTATCATCTTCGGGATCTTTTGGAATCAACATATATTTAATGTTCTCTTCCATTTGAGGAATTTTTGCTAAAGCATCATTTTTTTCTTCTTTAGCTAACTCAACCATATCAGCATCTTTCCCATCTTTTATAATTTCATCTGCATCGGAAACTGTATTTAATAAAGATTTGTATTGATGATATATATCTACAATTTTATTTAAGTCTTTGTATTCTTTGTTAAGTTGGGCATATCTTTTCTGATCTGAGATTACATCCGGTTGTATAATCAAATCAGAAACTTCATCAAATCTTTGTTTAATAGCCTCTAATTTTAATACTAAATCTGACATACGATAAGTGGGTTTAAGTTTGCAAATGTACAACTTTGATAGAATATTTTCTGCTTACTAATTTTTATATGCATTAAAAACTATCTAAATTTTCTTTAATGTGTGTTTCATGAATAAAAATTTAATTCAATACTTTAAAAAAATATCTTTAAAATTATTTTTTGTTACCTATTTATTTTAAAAGTTTCCATAAATCATACATATTAAATAAATATTTTTCAAGAAAAAGTTTAAATTATTTTTGAGAAATATTATAAAAGCGAGAATTTTCCATGACGGCTTCATGTACAATATTGAAATCAACTTCTCTATCTTCAATAGGATTTAAATTTTTATCTATCACATCATACATACCCGAAGAATAAATGTTAATAATCATATTTTTTTCAATAATAGCATATTTTTGATTGTAACCGCATATAAACCAGTCTCTTTCTGAACAATCATAAAGATTTTTACCTACACTATACTCATTATAATCATTTTGTACTCCTAATACTGTATCCATAAATGTGGGAATTATATCATAGTGCAAGGTTAAATGTGTATAAATTTTAGGAGTTTTAGAATGATCATAGATAACAAGTGGCGTTCCAATTTGATAGTCTGAAAAATTTCCTCCATGTTGCCAATATCCTTTTTTATTATCATTAAATTCTTGTCCATGATCTCCTGTAATTATGATAAGGGTTGAGTCTAAAAGATTCTTATCTTTCAATTCAACAATTACTTTTCCAATAAGACTATCTACGTAGTTTAAAGAGTTTTTATACCTATTAAAAAGAGGTAGTGGATTGTAATCGTTCGTTAGAGCCATATAATTTACTTCCTGTAATGAGGGAGTAAATTTCAAATGATAATCTGAAGGATAATCAAATCCATGAGCTGAATCAAAAAATAAAAAGCTAAAAAAAGGTTGAGATTCAGCTGAAGAAGTCTTTTTAAGAAACTTCAACCACTCATTATATATATCCTCATCTCTTTCAGACGGAGAAACGCCTTTAGATTCCAACCTTAAATTAGGAATTCCAGAAAATACATTTTTGTTAAAAGGTGGGTTCTCAAGTGTTGAGCTTGATAAAATAGATAATTGATATCCTTGCTTTTTAAGTTCATTAAAAAAAACCGGCGAAATTTGTAGACCTGTAAAATTATCGTAATAGGTTGCAGGTATTGCATAAAATAATGAAAATATACCCCCGGTTGTCATATTAGAACCACTCTTATGATTTTGGAAAACTTGAGAGCTTTTTGACAACTGATATATGTTTGGCGTGATTTCTTCTGTCATGCAATTTAATCTCCAAGAATCTATAACTATAAAAAGTATATTCTTTTTTAGACTATTTTTAGATTGTAAAGGTTTTAAAGGATAATTAATCAGTGATTTAGAATAGGTATGGCTTAACAACGTGTTTTTTTCAATTTCGTCTTTATCTATTAAATTAAATTTACGTAAAAGTGATTCAAAAGTTAATGGATAATAGATAGGGTAAATGTTTTTTATTTGAGAAATAGGTCTATATCTGTTGGCATCCGCCCATGCATATAAAAAGTTTGAACATAAAAGAAGTAAGATAATTATTATTGCTGTCAGTTTAACATTAATTGTAACTATTTTTTTTGCTAATTTGTTGGAAATATAGAATATCAGTAATTCCAATAATATAAGTCCTACTATAAAAGCTATGAATATTATAATATTTACTGTCGAAAGATAGAAAATATCCGTGGCTCTCTTTCCAAAAACCAAATTAAAAACTATTGGGGATAAATGGTATCTAAACTGACTGAATACGGTTACATCAATTTGTATATATATTATGGTAAAAATAGATAATAAGCTAAAAATTATTTTAGATAAGAGTATAGATTTAATCTTATACAAAAATATCAAGCTTACGAATAGCGGAATAAAATTTATTAGAAAAAAATGAGTTACAAATGAAATAGATACGTAAATATAGGATATAAAACCGGATAAGTTTTCAATGTATTTCAAATAATTTTTTCCTAAATAAAAGAGTATAATTAGATTGATTAAATTTGCTAAATACAGTTGTTTTGCAGTAAAATATATTTTTGATTTCATATAATATTTAAAATAACCGTTTTAAAAAATGATATAAAGTATATTAAATTTTGTGAACTATTTTCTTTATTTATAAAATTTAAATAGTGTAAAAAACAATAAACAATCATAATTATAAAAAAATATTTTATAGCTCCTAATATTATACCAGCAATTTTGTTTGTAAAATCAAAACCTAATTTTTTTAAAAAAGTTTCCATTAATTTAGATAAAATAATCGTGCTTCCAAAAATTATTAGAAAAATACATATATAGCTGACCCATAAGGAAGTTTCTTTAGATATTAATCCGTATCTTAATAATAAATCGTTAAATTCAGATATAAATAGTGAAGAAAATGCATATCCGAATGCGAGGCCTAAAAATGATGAAATTTGTTTTAAAAAACCTTTAAAATACCCAAAAAAAGCACCAATAACAGTACCTCCTAATAAAATATAATCATATTGCATTTTAAACCTTATATTCTTTATATTCACCTAAAACATTTAAAAAACCTGTATTTTGTTTGATTTCTTCTAATGCTTTGTAATAATTATCGTCTTTTTCTCCATTGGTTAGAATATCCGCATGGAAAGAATATTGAAAAACAGATCCTTTAAGAGGTACAGACTGAATTTTAGTTATATTTATTTTATATTTAGCAAGAATATTCAATACTCTCGCCAAGCTTCCCATTGTATGATCGGTAGTAAAATAAAGGGATGCTTTAGAAAAATTTTCTATTTTTTGAGGTGATGCTGCTAATAGATAAAATCGCGTATAATTATCTGAAATATCGTGAATGTTTTCCTTTAATATGGTTAAATGATACATTTCAGCTGCCAATTTTGATCCAATAGTGGCAATACCTTTCATTTTATTTAAGCTGATATTATAAGCGCAAGTAGCCGTATCATCTTTAGATAATAACTTCCAGTTAGGGTATTGTTCTAGAAAGTTTTCACATTGTAATAAAGCCATAGGATGCGTCCTAACTTCGTAAATAGAATCTAAAGTTTCTTCTGGTAACGCTAAGAGATGAAGTTTAATTGGTAAAATAACTTCTCCAATAATATGTAACTTATATTTAGTTATTAGACTATAATTTGGTAAAATTGCTCCGGCGATTGAATTTTCTATAGCTATCATCCCGTAATTTGCTTTACCACTTATCACATCTTCCACTACCGATTTAAAGGTGGGACTATCAATTATTTCCACATTTTGACCTTGGAAAAAATTATTTACGGCTTCATGATGAAAAGAGCCTTTTATTCCTTGTATTGATACTGATTTCATAAATGATTGGTAATAAACGGTGTTTATTTTTTATTTTAATAGTGTTATATTTACATCAATTTTAAATATTATTCTTTTAAAATGTCTGTAAAAATACAAAATCTATTTAAACAATATAAGGAACAAGTTGCATTAAATAATATTTCTTTGGAAATAAAGCAAGGAGAAATTGTTGGTTTATTAGGTCCTAATGGTGCAGGTAAAACAACTATTATGCGTTCTATAACGGGATCGCTTTCATTTGATAAGGGAAGTATTTTAGTCAATGATATGGATACTCAAAAATTTTCTTTTAAAACCAAATCCATAATCGGATATCTTCCCGAAAATAATCCTTTATATATGGATATGTATGTAAAAGAATATTTAAATTTTGTGGCAGCTATTCATAAAACAACTATCGATGGAATTTCTAAGGTGATTGAAAAGGTTGGCTTACAAAAGGAACAAAATAAAAAAATTAGTCAATTATCTAAAGGCTATAAACAACGCGTGGGACTTGCCCAAGCAATTCTATTTGATCCGGAAATTTTAATTTTAGATGAGCCAACCAATGGATTGGATCCTAATCAAATAATTGAAATAAGACAATTGATCCAAGAATTAGGACAAATGAAAACCGTTATTTTATCCACTCATATAATGCAAGAAGTAGAAGCTTTATGCTCAAGAGTAATACTTTTAAATAAAGGCTCTATTATTCAAGATAGAAGCATTGAAGAGTTTAAAGGTAAATATTCAACTTTAGAAGAAGCCTTTTTTGAGTATACCCATTCCTAATTTTTTAATTATTTTAAAATAAAGGACCGACAGAAAATCGATTGACACAAAAACTTGAATTTATACTTTAGTTTAATTATTATTAAAGTTCTATTTCACTACTATTTTCATCCGTTTATATGGGAATAAGTTCAAGAAAATAAGATATGTATTCGAATAATTCTACATCAAGTCCATGCCCCCCTTAATTTTGTATCAATTAATGAGATTTATACGGTATTCAGAAAAAGACAAAGATAGCAATCCAATAATTTATAGGATTGAAGAGTGTATTTGAAAAAGTATAGATATTTTAGAATCGTAATCAATTACAGTCATCGAAATTGGGGGAAGACAGGTTACCGGCTTGTTTGCTGAAAACTTAAAGAATGCTTATTAACAGCGATTACAATTGATTGTAATGAGTTACTGCGTTTTTATTTCTAATAGAAATTTAATTTTAAAATAAAATAAAATCGTCTTGATACATTTCTTCATCGTATAAGTTGTTTACTTCATCATTAGTTAAGTATAAATCGTAAATAACATTAGATGAAGTAACTACTTCATGCTCATAAACCTTTTCATTTATTTGTTTTCTTTCTTTTGTTATTTTGGATGATCTTACATTATTAGTTGTAATTATCTCTTTTTCACTATTGATTTTTGAGGATATATTGGATGACATTGCTGAATCTTCATTTTTAAACATATATAAATTATCTGAAATAGTATTATTACTTTGATCCTGAATTTTAGCTAAAGGCAATGATTGATTTTTAAAAGGGCTATTCATTAGATAAATTCCCAACGAAACTGCTAAGAATAAACATGCGGCTGCTGCTATCCAATATATTTTTTGATTTATTACAAGTGTATTTTTTGATTTGTCATCATTCTTGCTCGTTGCTAATAAAATTTTATCTTCTAAGTTTTCAAAATAATTTATAGGTGTTATATAAGGATTTTTGGAATTAATTTTTTCAATTGTTTTTAAGCAAACATTTTTCTCCAGTTGTATAAAATAATCTTCTGGAATTTTAAAAGGGTTAGATTTACTATTTATATTTCTTTGCATTTGTGTCTTAATTAACTAATTTTCAATATTTTCTAATAGAAATTGCTCAACTTTTTTTGAGGCATGATGATAAGATGATTTTAATGCTCCTACGGAAGTTTCCAATATTTCTGACATCTCTTCATATTTAATATTATCAAAATATTTCATATTGAATACGATTCTCTGCTTTTCTGGTAATTTAGCTATAGCCTGCTGTAATTTGAACTGTATTTCGTCTCCATTAAAAAAATTATCATCTTTAAGATGAGAAGACAACTGCATTACCAGTTCTTCGTTTCTTATATTTTTTTTCTGTGCTGCGCTGTTAAGAAAATTGATCGATTCATTAGTAGCAATTTTATATATCCATGTTTTAAGACTTGAATTTCTCTTAAAGCTATCTAAATTTTGAAATACTTTGATAAAAACATTTTGAGTTATATCATCTGCATCAGCATGATTATAAACAATTTTACGTACATGCCAATATATGACTTGACTATATAGTTTTAACAAGTGCCTAAATCCACTATTAACATCTTTTTTCAAAAGAAGTAAAAGTTCTGTTTCTTCCATTTTTATTTCTTATTATTTAGACAAAAGACAATTGGAAAAGTTTATTATTCATTAAAATTTTTATGAGTATTTGTACTTTCATTTTTTTATTTAAATAATGTGATCATATTTGTTTTTTTGATGTAACGGTCTATTATTTGTTATGTTTTTTATGAAAAAAATTAATATAAATTCTCATTGTCAAGATAATATAATTTTTATAATAATTGAAAACAAAAAAATGAATCAAAAAGAAATTGTGCTAATTACAGGAGCTCACGGAGTTGTGGCACAGCAATTATCCTCACTGCTTGAAAATAATTATTCCCTTCGATATCTTACAAGAAACAAAACTAAAAGTAATGAATTTGAATGGAATATTGAAAAACAAAGTATGGATACTTCTGCCTTGGATCAAGTTGATCACATTATACATCTTGCCGGAGCAGGGATTTCGGATAAAAGATGGACAGTTGAAAGAAAAAAAGTAATTTTATCAAGTCGTATTGATTCAGCCCGTCTGCTTTTAAAAAAAATTATCGATAGGAAACAAACAATATCTTCATTTATAAGTGGTTCTGCAAGCGGATATTATGGTGCAAAAACTACAGATAAAATTTATACGGAATCCGATCCTAAGGGCCATGATTTTTTGAGTGATATTTGCTACCAATGGGAAATGGCAGCGGACGATTTTTACTCACATGGTGTTGCTAAGAGAGTAGTTAAGATTAGAACGGGTATTACATTATCCAAAAATAAAAAAGGAGTATTGGAAATTATAAAAAAAACTGTGAAATATTATTTAGGTGCAAATTTAGGAACCGGTAAACAATATATTCCATGGATACATTTACAGGATTTATGTTCTATATTCAAATATGCACTAGTTAATGAAAATTTGCAAGGAACTTTTAACGCCGTGGCGCCTTCATATATAACAAATAAAGAGTTAACAAGAGCTATTGCTAAAAAGCTGGACAAACCATTGTTTTTACCCAATATTCCCGGTTTTTTATTACAATTGTTATTTGGAGAAATGTCATGTTTATTATTAGAAGGAAGTAGAATCTCTTCTGAAAAAATACGTAATGCAGGATTTGTTTTTAGTTATCCTGATTTAAGTAGTAGTTTAGATTCATTGTTATAGTATAAAAAAACATATTTTATATGAAATAATATTAAATAACGATTATAAAAAATAATTTTTTTTTAAAAAATGTGCCCATTTGATAAAAATGAGCACAAAAATTATATTTATTTATTATTGTAAATAATTTAATGATTTATTGATAGCATTTTCTAAGCCTGATGTGTCACTTCCACCAGCCGTTGCAAATGAGGGCTGTCCTCCACCTCCTCCTTTAATTTCTTTAGAAAGTTCTCTTATAATAGTGCCTGCATGAAGATTCTTTAAATTCAATAGGTCATCGGATATTCCTAAATATAAAGTAGGTTTTTGTTCTGTCTTAGTACCAATAATTATGAATAAATTAGATATTTCTTTTTTAAGTTGGAAAATTAAATCTTTTACCGATGCTGCATTTAGATCAGTTATTAATCCAATGTAATTTATTCCGTTTACAACGTTTATTGAATTTTTCCAAATTAACTTTTCATGGTTGGCTTTTTCTTTATTTAGTTGCTCTACTTGTTTTTTTAGCTGATCATTTTCTAAATATAATTTTTCAATTGATTTTAATGGGTCGTCGGTTTGTTTTAAAAAATTTTTTAATCGATCATACTGGCTAAATTGATCTTTAAGGAAATTCATCCCTGTTTCTCCTGTTATGGCTTCAATCCTCCTTACTCCGGCTGAACTGGAGGATTCGCTCATGATTTTAAAAAATATGATTTCGTGTGTATTTTTTACGTGAGTTCCCCCACACAGTTCCACTGAATTTCCAAATTTAATAACACGCACTAAATCTCCATATTTTTCACCGAATAAAGCCATAGCTCCCATATCTAAAGCTTTTTTAAATGGTACGGCTCGATTCTCCTCTAATTCCAACCTTTCATATATTTTAGTATTGACAATCTTTTCCACTTCTTGTATTTCTTCAGAACTCATTTTACTGAAATGTGAAAAGTCAAATCGTAAATATTCTGGACCAACAAAGGAACCTTTTTGTTCTACATGTTTACCTAAAACTTCACGCAAAGCTTCGTGCAATAAATGCGTAGCAGAATGATTTTTAGTAATTGCCTCTCTTCGTTTGATGTCCACTATTGCATGAAAAGGAAATTCTGGATATTTTGGAAGTTCTTTTACGGTATGAATTATTAAATTGTTTTCTTTTTTAGTATTTAGAATTTCAATTTTTTCATTTAAATTTTCAATATACCCAATATCTCCTACCTGTCCTCCACTCTCTGCATAAAACGGCGTAATTTGAAATACTAATTGATAAAATACACCTTCTTTATTCTCAACTTTTCGATATCGTGTTATTTTGACATGAGTATCAAGAAAATCATATCCTACAAATTCTTCTACTTCATCTTCTTCTAAAATTACCCAATCATAATTTTTAAAGTTTGTAGCAGATTTTGAACGTTCTTTCTGTTTATTCATTTCCATATTGAAACCTTTTTCATCGATGGAAATTCCATGATCTTCTGCTATGATTCTGGATAAATCCGAAGGAAATCCATAGGTATCATATAATTCAAAAACAACCTCGCCTGGAATTACTTTTAATCCGGGATTGCTTTCCATAAAGTTTGCTAACCTTTGTAAGCCTTGATCCAAAGTTCGTAAAAAGCCTATCTCTTCTTCTTTTATTATTTCTGATATAAGTTTTTCCTGTTTTGAAATTTCCGGAAAGAAATCTCCCATTTGCGTATTTATAACTGGAACTAATTTATGTAATATAGGCTCTTTTATTTGCAAAACTCTATAAGCATATCCGATGGCACGTCTTAAAATTCTCCTAATTACATAACCTGCCCCTGAATTTGAAGGTAATTGGCCATCAGCTATGGAAAATGCAATGGCTCTAACATGATCTGCTAATACACGAATAGCAATATCAACATTGGCATTATCTCCATAGGTAAGTCCGGATATTTCTTCAATTTTTTTAATTATGGGTTGAAATACATCAGTATCATAGTTTGAATCTTTGCCTTGTAAGATCATACATAGCCTTTCAAAGCCCATTCCCGTATCAACATTTTTTTTAGGTAATTTTTCCAAGGTTCCATCTGCCTTGCGTAAAAATTCCATGAAAACAAGATTCCAAACTTCTATAACATGTGGATGATCATTATTCACTAAATCTTTACCATCAATTTTTTTTCTTTCCTCATCAGAACGAATATCCACATGAATTTCAGAACAAGGTCCACAAGGACCCGTTTCTCCCATTTCCCAAAAATTATCTTTTTTATTTCCTAAAAGAATACGATCTTCAGAGATATGTTCTTTCCATAAGTTATACGCTTCTAAATCTCTGTCTAATCTTTCATCGTTATCTCCTTCAAAAATGGTTACATATAATCGATCCTTAGGAATAGCAAAAACTTCTGTTAAAAGTTCCCAAGCCCATTCAATAGCTTCTTTTTTAAAGTAATCTCCAAAGCTCCAGTTTCCAAGCATTTCAAACATGGTATGATGATAAGTGTCTTTTCCGACATCGTCCAAATCATTATGCTTTCCTGAAACTCGTAAGCATTTTTGTGTATCTGCGGTTCTTTTATTTTTAGGTTCTTTGTATCCGAGAAAAAAATCCTTAAACTGAGTCATTCCTGAATTGGAAAACATAAGCGTAGGATCATCTTTTAAAACTATCGGAGCTGAAGGTACTATACTATGTTGTTTAGATTTAAAAAAATCAAGAAAAGTTTTTCGTATTTCTTTAGAAGTCATTTTACTACTTGGTTTAGGAGCTACAAAAATAATAATTTTACAATTTCGTATTATAAAATTAATTTATTTCTGCATTTTGTTTGAAATTTATAATATCTTTTAAATCATTTAAAGTATATTGCATCCACTCAATTTGTTTTTTAATTTTACCTTCTTTATCAAAATATATCCAGGAAGTAAAATTCATTTCCGGTATTAATTTTTCATTATAATAATAAGGATTATATCGTCCGCTTACCGCAACAATACTATCATTAGAAACAATTTCATTAATAATTATGCTTTCAGGATAATCCTGATGTTTTTTAAAGTTTTTATCTTTCCAGCTTGTTTCATACATTTCCAAAATATTATTTTTACCTTCTATTAATGACTGAGAAACGGCATCAACCCATTTAGGTTGCGAATCAGAATAAAAGCTCATCAGTTTTTTTGCATCATCTCTCTGAGCATATATTTTATAAAATTCTTCTACAGCTTTTATATTTTTCTTTTCATCTATAGAATTACAGGATATAACAACTAAAAAGATTAGAAAGTAAAATAAGTTTTTTTTCATTATTATATAGTTACATTTATTTTGCCAAAAGTAATAATATATATTTATATTTATTTATTAATAAAGGAATCATTTTTTAATATGAAAATCTATTTTATTATGAAAAGCAAAAAAAATTAACAAAATCAAGATAATTTAACATTTTTTTAACAAGCTTATCTAAACCCTTTATTTATCGTAAATGCAGAAGTTTGACTTAATACATATCTGGTCAATGAATATAATGGTAACTTTATTTTAGATTTTGAGGTTGTAATTTTGCATAATCAATGAGTAAAACTAAAATATGAAGAAAGTAACTTTAGCATTAATGATTTTATTAGTGTCACTATCATTTACGATTTTCCACAACGAAGAATTAGCAGAGGCTTCTACCTTTTCTAATATTCCAAGCGACACTATTAAAATAAATTACAAAAGCGACACTTTAGCAAGTAATACTTATAAAGAAAATAATGATTCTACTGAAAAATCAACTTTATCTGGACGGGTATCTTGGTATGGAGGGAAATTTCATGGAAGGCTAACTTCTAGTGGAGAAAGGTATAATATGTATGATTTTACTGCTGCACATAAAACTTTACCATTTGGAACTAAAGTTAAAATTATTAATCCTAAAAATGGTAAAGAAGTTATTGTTCGTATTACAGATCGTGGACCATTTGTGCCTAAAAGAGAATTTGATTTAAGTAAAGCTGCCTTTGCAGAATTAACTAACCTAAATAATGGGGTAATAAATGTTAATTATGAGATATTATAAATAGAGGTTGAAATATTTAATTTATATGGTATAAAAAGCTCCGGTTTATAGAAAATCGGAGCTTTTTTTATATCTTATTTTATCTTTTATGATAACTTTATTAATTGAAAATTATATTGAATTTAAAACTCATTATTTTTAATAATAAAAAATGGAATATAAAAATTAATTTATATTTCTATAAATAATTTTTTTTAAACTTTTCTATTATACCCTTATTAATTGGGTCTCGTGTAACAAATTGCCGATCAAATAAACGAGAACTATAATTTAATAATAATTCTATATTAAAAGTTATAAGCGTTTTACTATGTTTATCTAAAGGTTGGTCTATTTCAGAATTTATATTTTTAAGACATTCTAAAACTATTTGTTTTTCGTCGTCAAAAAATGTAAGGCTTCATTAGTGTCATAGGAAAAAGGAGTATTTTTATTATTTCCTTTCCTAGTTGAGTACCTATAATTAAATCAGGATGAAATAATGATGACCAGCCTTAGGTGTACATGTAGTAGCTTTAGATTTAACTTATATTATTTGTCTTGAAGAAATGAAAACTAAAGTATCTTCTTTAAAATCATAATTATTTCTTCCATATTTCAATTATCCACATTTTAGATTCTTTAAAAAATATTCCATATACGCTATTATTGAAAGTATGAGAAGGAATGAGTTTGGATTTCGATAAATCTATAACATTTACTAGTGGATTAACAGTTTCAATTCATCTAATTTTCTTATAAGCTTGAACGAAATTTTGTCCGTGAAATCAAATGTAAAGAAAACTTGATTTTTAAATATTTTATACGAATACAAGAAAGTTAGAAAAAAAATAATCTTGAAGTTTCTGAAATAGGACTAGGATGTGTGGGACTCAGTCATGGATTGAGACCTTCCACAAATAAATAGAATGCTATAAAATTACTACAATCAGCATATTTTTTTTTGATATAGCGAGGTTTACAGTCCATTTACCAATGTAGAGGTTGTGGATTAAGCAGTAAAATACTTTAAAAATAAAATAATAATTTCAAATTTATATTTTTAGATGGAAAAATTCTTACTCAGACAAAGTATAAAGCATTAGAAGGTTCATTTAAAAGACTGAAAAAATGGATTATTTAGACCTTTATTATCAGCATAGAATAGATAAAACTGTTCCTATATAAGATGAAACCGGACTATTAAAGATTTGATGCAAGAAGGTAAAATTAAATATTTAGGATTATCTGAAGCCAGTATAGAGACTACTAAAAAAGCACAATTCAGCCAGTAACTACTTTACAAAGTAAATATTCCTTATTTTATAGAAAGCTAGAAAAAGAAATTATTCCTAAACTTGAAGAATTGGAAATTTGTTTAGTGCCATTAAGTCCATTAGGATAGGTATTTTTAACAGGAACTATTAATGAAAACACCCAATTCGATACTAGTGATTTTAGAAATCAGATTCCTCGCGTATCTGCAAAAAATAGAAGTAAAAATTTAGTATTTATTTACTCTTTAAAAAACAATAGCTAATGAGAGAAATGCTCCTCCTGCTCAAATAATTTTAGCATGGTTATTAGCTCAAAAAACATGAATTGTACCAATTCCAGAAATTACAAAACTCAGTTGTTTTAAAGAAAATATAGAAGCTACTTCTCTTATTAAGTTAAATAGTAATTTTAAACCAAATAAATAAAAGTTTGTCTAAAATAAAGATATTTGGGAAAAGATATTCAGATAATATTATGAAATTAATAGATTAATGACTCTTGTTAATAATTTATATTATATCAAAAATCAATTACAAATCATTAATTTAAGTTATAAAATCCAATAAATCATATTATTTTTTTACTAATTTATTTAAAATAATAATATAAATAAATTAGATTATATATTAAGGGTATAATTTTTCAATTTTACCCTTATTATTTTAATATTTTTAGGATTAAAAAGTTATACCTTAATAAAATAATTTTACTTATGAATTTTTAACTATCATCAAAAAATAATAGTATACAAATTTTATTTATTAACTATTTCACCATAAAGATCAAAATCTTCTGCGCGATTAATCTTAACTGTAACAAAACTACCTATTGCTAAATAAATATCAGTAATAGATATTAAAACTTCATTATCGACATCCGGTGAATCATACTCAGTTCTAGCAACATAATATTCTCCTTCTTTTCTGTCAATAATACAGGTAAATGTTTTACCAATTTTTTGTTGATTTAATTCCCAGGAAATCTGAGATTGTATTTCCATTATTTCATTGACACGTCTTGTTTTTTCTTCTTCTGTAACGGAATCTTCTAAAGAAAAAGCGGATGTATTTTCTTCATGAGAATATGAAAAGCATCCTAAACGATCAAATCTTTGTTCAATGATCCAATTTTTCAATTCTTGAAAATGTTCTTCCGTTTCACCCGGATAGCCAACAATTAAGGTTGTTCTTATTGCTATATCTGGTACATGTGATCGGAATTCTGAAAGTAATTTATTTGTTTTTTCTTTTGTAGTTCCTCTTTTCATAGATTGGAGTATATCGCTCGAAATATGTTGAAGAGGAATATCAATATAATTACAAATTTTGGGTTCTTTTTTCATTAACTCTAATACCTCTATAGGAAAACCTGTAGGAAACGCATAATGTAAACGAATCCACTCAATACCCTCCACTTTGATCAATTCTTCTAATAAATCAGCTAATGCTCTTTTTTTATACAAGTCTAATCCGTAATAGGTTAAATCTTGAGCTATTAGAATTAATTCTTTAGTGCCTCCTTGAGCTAACGATTTTGCTTCCTTTATTAAATTTTCAATTGGAGTTGATACATGCTTGCCCCTTATTAATGGAATTGCACAGAAACTACAAGGCCTATCGCAACCTTCAGAAATTTTCAGGTATGCATAATGCCTTGGAGTAGTTATCAGCTTCTCTCCTACCAGTTCATGTTTATAATCTGCTCCTAGTGCTTTTAAAAGCAAAGGTAATTCGCGCGTTCCAAAATATTGATCAACATTAGGAATTTCCTTTTCTAAATCCGGTTTATATCTTTCCGAAAGACATCCTGTTACAAAAACTTTTTCAATAATACCTTCTTCTTTCTGTTTTACACATTCTAAGATGGTATTAATACTTTCTTCTTTTGCGTTATCAATAAAACCACAAGTATTAATAACAACAATGTCACCATTTTTTTCGTGAACAACATCTTTATGGTTAGCTTTTAATTGGTTAATTAGAATTTCGGAATCATAAATATTTTTAGAACAGCCTAAAGTTATAACGTTAATTTTTTTTTTCCCAATAGATTTTGTTCGCATTCGCTGTTATTTTTATAATGCAAAGTTATTTATATTTTTATAAATGAAAATTATACTGTAAAACAAATAATTTAATCAATTTAATTCTAATATATTTTTAACCCAAGTGTTAACATGGTATTTATCTAAAATATAGTTAGGCAGTTTCTGATATTCTGTATTTAAAAATTCATCTGGGATTATAATATTATCGGGGTCGATAAGCAATATATTGTTAGGATTATAAAAATCATAATTTACGATGTCTTTATTGGTCGTTATAAGTTTTTTGTGATAACCCAATGATTCAAATACCCTAAAAGTTAATCCGGTTTGTTCAAATCTTTGTATATCAATCATAAGATTAGATGTCTTAATTTTTTCAAGGGATTGTTCTCTTGAGACCATCTTATTTAAATAATTGATTTTAGTTTTTATTTTTGGCGTATATAAGTTTATTTGTCTTCTGTTTACAACAATAAATTCGTAGGGATAATTTTTACTTTCTAAAACTTTTGCTATTTTCTCAAGTACAGGTGTTCTTTTATCTAAAGAACATATGTTAAAAGCTTTTCTTTCTTCATTCAATTTTTTTTCATCATATTGTTCATAAATATAATTTGGAATAAATTTTAGCTTATATTTTTCAACATCTTTTTTATCGTAACTATAAATTTTATCAAAAAATTCAAAAGTATTGGAAATAGCTGGCATTCGTTCTACCCCATCATAATGATAGGCTATCATTTGATTACTTTTCAATTTACAAAAAGTTAATGTTTCAGGAGACAACCATTCGGCATGTATAATAATAATTTTATCAAATTTTTCGTAATTAGATAATCTTTCTCTAATTAATTTATCTAGATGACACCTTTTTATATTTTTATTAAAAAAAGATTTATTAATTAAATTCTTTAAACGATCAAATAAATTTGGATATAGGTATCTATTAGCATAAATATCAATATGAATCGCCTCTATGCCTAATTTTTTCATTGCAGATATAATATATTTATCATATCCGTAATAATCTAAAGATATTAAAGCGACTTTCATAATTTATAATTACTAAATTAGTTATTTAAAAAGTGAAATATATAATAAAATTAATAAATTAAATTTTAAATTTTAAATTTCCACTATTATTTATCTTATTATTTTTAGTTTTATTACTTCCTTCATAAATATCATATTGGAAAAGGCGACATTCTAATTTTCCATTAAAAATTTTAATTTTTTTCGATGGTCTTAATCCAATTTTTTTATAAGCTTCTAAATCTGAAGTTATAAACCATGAAAATACATTTTTATAATTATTTTTTAAAGTATCTCCTATATTTTTATAAAAGTTATCTGTAGCAATTGAAATTCTTTCACCATAAGGAGGATTAAAAACGATTAATAAAGGGTATTGTTCTTTTTTAGAGGTAAAAAAATCTTGATTTTTTAATTCAATGAATTCAGTTAAATCTGCAGCCTCTATATTTTCTTTGGCACAAAGTAATGCTTTATTAGAAACATCATATCCAACAATTTTACCTGAAAAGTCTTTAATTCTATTTATTCTCGTATCTTTTATTTGATTGAATAATTCTAAATCAAAATTTTTCCAATTAGTAAATCCAAATTTTTTTCTATGTAATTGTGGTGGAATATTTAATGCCATCATAGCAGCTTCAATTAATAAAGTTCCTGATCCACACATAGGATCTAAAAAATTTCCTTTTCCATCCCATCCAGCAATATTCAATAATCCTGCTGCTAAAACTTCATTTATTGGAGCTTCAAAATGAGATTTTCTATATCCTCTTTTAAAGAGAGGATCCCCGCTACTATCTAAAGAAATGGTCACATCTTGATTGCTTATATGCAGATGTAGCTTAATATCTGGATTGAATCTTTCAATATCTGGTCTTTTACCAAATTTCTTCCTAAAGTGATCCACTATACTATCTTTCATTTTTAACATGATATATTGTGAATGTTTGAAATATTCGGAATATACAGTTGAATCTATAGCAAATGTTTGTGAATTATAAAAGTAATTTTCCCAGGGAATTTTATTTATTTCTTTTTCAAAGACAATTTCATTTTTAGCTTTAAAATGCCATATTGGAACTAATATTTTTAATGCTGTTCTTAGAGAATAATTAGCCTTATATAAAAATCCTAAGTCTCCATAGAATTCTACTGCTCTATTTTTCTTTATAATTTTAGAAGCTCCTAATTGTTTGAGCTCTTGCACGAGCATATCTTCCAAACCATAAAATGTTTTTGCTTGCATTATAAAGGAATCTTTATTAGAATACATATTATGTAACAATTAAATATGAATATGAAGTGATAAGGTTTTAAAATAATTAATTATTAATTCAATCTAAATATATATGATATAATTTTTTTTAATAGTTCAAATATTTTTCAAATATAGGTACTTTTTCATAAATTATAATTTATCTGATTTAATTTATAATAATTTGTTTAAAAGTTATAAAATAACTTATATAATTAATAATCTCTATGATTTGATTTTAGTTTTATTAATCAATTAATTTATAATATTAAATTAATAAAAATTATTTTTAATAATATATAAATGTTGAATAAATTAAAAAGCTCGGATTTCCGAGCTTTCATTAATATAAAATTATAAAACTATCTTTGTTTTTCTTATAACCAATCGATTGAAAAATTACATTTTTTGTACTCGTCTTGTATGGTAATAAATGTTGAAGGTATTTGAGCTTTCACCCATTTTTCTATAACTTCATTTTCTTTAGTCTTCTGTGCAAAACCTTTAATTCTGTTATAATCTATTTCTAAATTCATTTTATGAGCTGGTATAACGTCTGTAATTTTTAATAATTTAACAACTGTTCTATTATTTTCTTTATCTTCAAAAACTTCGGATATATCACCTTTTCCCAATCCTGATAGGTTATACAATACTTTTGTTGGTAATTTTATTTTTTCAAATCTATTATCTCCAGTTTGAGAATTAGATAATATTCCTCCATTGTATTTTGTATATTTATCATCTGAATATTTTAAGGCAGCCTGATTAAATGTTATTTTTTCTGCTTTAATATCAGCTTTAATTTTTTCTAACTTTTCCAAAGCTGTTTTGATTTCTTCTTGATTAGGAACGGACATTAATAATATATGTCTTAAATCAATTACTTGCCCTTTCTTTTTTTCAAGATATACAATATGAAATCCGTATTCAGTTTCAAATGGCTCCGATATTTGTCCTTCTTCTAAGCTAAAGGCAACTGCATCAAATTCTTTAACCATTTGTTCTCTTCTCACATTTAAAATTTGACCTCCATTTGCAGCAGAACCAGGATCTTGAGAATATTTCCTAGCCATATCTGCAAAACTAGCTCCTTCTTCAATTTGCTTTTTAATAGATTTTAATTGATCAATTAATTCTTGTTTATGTCTCTCAGTTAGATTAGGATACATAAAAATCTGACCATATTCTATCTCTTCATTTGAAGTGGGAAATTCCAATTCGTGAGCTTTATAAAAATCTTTTAAGTATTCTGGAGATACGTCCACATTTTTAGTGATTTCGGCCATCTTTCTCTGTGTATACATTTGATTTTTTATCATGGTTTCAAGCAAGCTTCTTAGCTCACCCATGGTTTTAAACTTGAAATTCGTAAGTATATTAACATCAGAACCAAAGTAATTCCTATACCCGTCAATGCGAGATTCAGCTTCCCTTGAAACTTCATCTTTACTTACGGAAATTAAAGTATCTTGCTTAGCTTTATAAAGGATAATTTTTTCTTTCATCATATTTTCAATAAAGCTACATCTATCGGTTACGATTTGTCCTTCAGAGCGAGCGTAATTTTCACCTTCTTTAACATCTGTTTCAGTAATTATTTCATTTCCTACAACCGCTACAATTCCGTCTATTTTAGTTTCTTGAGCATAATTTAATGTAGCTATAAAAAATGTTAACAGTAAAATTAATCTATTCATTTCAAGTTTTTATATCTGCAAATTTAAAATTCTTTTATTAGTTATTAGTGTTTTATTAGCTATTTAACGCAATCAATTATAAATCTTTTTTAATTTTTGTACTTCCTCTGGGTTAATTGTAATAATTGCTTCTTCTTTTAATTTTTTTAGTATTTGAGTAGTTTTATAATCTATGTATTCATTAATATGATTCTTTCGAAGATCTTCTAAAGTCATGATATCCTTCTTGATAATTTTTTTAATATCTATAATTAGTTTTCTGTTTTTACTATTAACCCTATATATACCTTTTGAAAGTATTTCATTAGATGGAATATTTAGTGAATTTCGTGTCGATTTCCCTTCGTCTATTATTAAATCTTCTCGATTATCTTTAAATTGATTTTTTATAAATTCTACCGTTTTTTTATTTTTTAACCATTGTAAAACTTTATCTTCTACTTCAGAATTAATACAATAATAATAGGTCCCCTCAATCCTTTCATCCCATGTTAATTTTGTAGCTTCGTCTTTTAAAAACTTCTTTTGACCAATCAAATCGTATCTCGCTTGTAATGCAATTAGATTAAATGCGTTTTTAATAAGAAGTTGTTTTTTTAAATTTTCCAATTCTTCTCCTGCTATTTCTGCATTAAAAAAATTTTCATTATAAAATTCTAATATATTTTCTTTTACCCAGTAATTAATATAACTATCTAAAATACTGTTTCTATAATCATAGTTCTTATTATTTAATTTTAACTGAGTTAATACTTCATTAGCTGTTAAAATTTTTGACTCACCAATTCTTATTAATATTAGATTATCTGAAAAGTCATAATTTTTAAATTTATTATAAGATTTAGGTAATGATAAAATTAAATGATTTAAGCTGTCTGAATTTTCCCTATAGTATGAATAAGTTTTTAATCTATTTACTAATAAATCGTTTAGATGATCTATTTCGATTGAATTTTTTAATCTTTTTAATAATTTTTTTCTAGCCAATGAATAGGTATCATAACTTTCTCTATAATAATATTTAAAGATTGCATAACCATTTGTTAATTTTATTGGCTGGGAATATTTTTCATTAGAAGTATTTAATTTTATTTGGCTGTAAATGTACTGATACGTAGTTTCATCATCATAAATATTAATTTCATTATTAAAGTTTTGATTAAATTTTTGTTTGACAATATTAAAATTTCCTCCAAATTTCAAATCATTATATGCTTTTATTATTTCAATTTTTGCATTTTTTACAGTATTAGGTATATATATTTGATCGAAAATAACCTCTCCCAAATATTTTCTATCATTTGAAACCAATATCAGAAAACAGCTATTTTCATCTTCATAAAAAGTAACTGTATTTAGAGGAGCCTTATATATAGCATCCACTAAACTTTTATTCAATGAAAATATATCTACATAGCTCGGTTTTTTATATTCTAATGTTTGAGAATATTTTAAAACTGCCTCCTCAAATCTTGAAGGATCATTATCTATTCTATGAATGATTGATTTTATGAATTTGTCTTTGTTTTTTTCATTTCTATTTTTATAATATTTATTCTTAAAAAAAAGCAATTGAATCTTTTTTTCAATTTGAATTTTTTTATAATAATCTTGCAATATAGGCTCTAAAACTTCATTTGGGTAAAATAAGCTGTCTTTTAATGCAATAGCTTCATTTGCAAATTCTCTCTCATATTCTTGAGAATCTTCGATATTATTTTTTAAAGCATATTGTTTTAACAAATTAAAATCTATAAAATTATCAATAGCATGGTCGGTACCTAAAAGTTCTAAATCTTTTTTATAATTTTTTTCAAAAACTGATGTATAAATATCTTCACCGTTCATAGACATTAAAATAGATTGCGAAAATATAATACCAGTAAAAAAATTTAAAAAGACAACTATTATTTTTTTCACTATTATTTATTTTATACAAAAATATGTAAAGAATTAAGACTCTAAAAATATTTTTTACTCTTAAAATCTTGAATATAATATGAAAATCTATAAATCTATATTATTTAACAAGTAAATTAAAATTGCTAATTATATGAAAATTTACACTAAAATTAGGGCGAAATTGAACCTCTTAAAATTATTGTTTTTCTTGGACAATTACTTCCCAATTACCTACAACATTTACATCTAAATAATAGTCCCCTTCCGATTTATGAATTGTACTTTCACTTTCTTCTTTTTTATTTGCAGCCATTATTTCCGGTATTTCTCCTTTCTCAAGAATATCAACTCTTTTATCAATACATATACTATAAATATTTCCATTTCTGATCCGGGTAACAAATTTAGCCTCATTTCTTGATAAATGGAATACTTCTGATTTTTTTCCCATTCCCTTTAAATACAAAAATATCCTTATAAATAAGATTTTTTTATGTCTCTGTTTGTTTAGTTGATTAGTTTATTGATTGTTTAATGGCATTTTTAGAAAGAAATAATATTCAAAAAACCATTCCTATAAATATGAATAAAAATACTAATGCTATGATTGTATAACTATTATTTTTTTTAACAACTTGTTTGTTTTAATTCTATATTTTGATATTTTAAATAATTGCAAATAAAAAAAGGTGCAGCTTTAATTCTTTCGCCGCTCTTGGGATACCACTCCCATTCCGACACAAAAGATTATCTGCACCAAAAATTGGTGAAACATAATATAGTGTATCGGAAAGTTTGCGATTTAATGTGGTATTTTGAGCGGCAACTTAGATTATTTCAATTTTTTATTTTTACATAGGCAGTATATTTTCAATATGTTTTTTACAAATATAGAATTTATTATAATTTATCTTATAAGGCATACTCAATAGTTGTTTTTTAAATTTGATGGAAACCTGATAATTCTTTCAATTTTTTTGTATTTCAATGGTATAAAATATTGACTTTTAGGTAAATCATATTACTATCTTATTTAAGCAAGGCAGAGCGTTTGTGTTTCTTTCATTGAAATACTTAGATGCTTGTTCTTTTATCCATACATTATAAAAATCTCTAAATAAAAATTAGGATATAGTTTAAAATCCGGTATTGCTCTACCATTAGAATAAGTATAAGTAATAAGAAGGAAAGTTATTAGTTTCTAATACTTTTTCTTTCTCTCCCAACTTACAAACATTCTACCTTGCGAAATATCTGCAACTAAATTTATATAAGGTAATTCATACCTAAGTATGATTTAATTAGAAACAAATGCATAAAATTTGGGACAAACTCATTGAGCTAAATTTATTGCTACTCTTTAATCTTGTGTATTCTGCAAAACTTTTTACATATAGCTTTACATATATGCTGTAGCATTTAAATATCCATCAATATCTCCTTGGTAAATAGCTTCCTAATTGGAAGTTACTAGCCTTATTAATATATTGTATAGAGTATGTTTTTTTTAAAATTAAAAAACAAAAAAATAAATATTTGAGCGATAGAGAGTTTTTTTTCTTGAATTTTTGATTTTTTTTCACTTCTTTAATAAATTTTTAAGGTTTTAAAGAATGCAAAAGCATTTGTAGTAAGACAAAAGAATATTCTCTTTTATATGTAACCTAACATACCACTATTCAAGCCTTAGTAATAACAATCCTTTTTTTATTATGCTTAATTACTATTTGATCTTCGGTTCTGAAACCCGAATCCTGCAACCATTTTCCTGCCATACGTATTTCCGGAAAAGATATATAATGGAAACTGGCTCTTTTAAAATCCCTTTCATATACCTTTATAGTTCGTATTTTAGTTTTGCTTTTATATTTACGAATTTCCATATATTTCTGATTCCTTCTTTCCGCAAAGGAAGTTCTACCCTGCCCGATATTCAATTTTACAAACTGATTTTTTACCAAACATCACTGGTTTTTTATCTTATATTTTATTTGATTTTTTTGTATATTAGCCCAAAGATAAATTAGTATATTTGCCTTATGACTATAGATAACACAACATCCAGAAAGATACATCAAGGTAGAAATATAAAACGTTTTCGTGAAATATTAGGTATAAAACAGGAAGCGTTGGCTTATGATATGGGAGTTTCTCAATCTTCCATATCCGATTATGAATCTAAAGAAATACTGGACGATAAAGTGTTAGAAAAAATAGCTGGATTCTTAAAAGTTCCCACGGAGGCTATTAAAAATTTTGATGAGGAACAAGCGGTGAATATTATCGCAAATACTTATTCTTTTCAAGATTTTAAAGATAATGCTGTTGCTTCAGGATTTAATTATCAACCAAGCTTCAACCCTGTGGATAAAATGGTGGAGCTTTATGAACGTATGCTCCAACAACAAAAGGAAATGATTGATAAGTTGGAGAAGTTGATTGAAAAAAAGTAAAAAACTTTTATTAGAAAGCTAAAAAAAGAAAGCCAACTTATGAAAGATATTTTGGATAGGATGAAATGATTGATTTTACTATGTAGAAAATGGTTTCTAAAATAGATTACACGTAAAAAGGGTTCAAAAAAGAACCCTTTAAAATTACTGTTTTTCTTGCACTATTATTTCCCAATCACCCACAGCATTTACATCTAAATAATAATCTCCTTCCGATTTATAGATTATACTTTCACTTTCTTCTTTTTTATTTGCAGCCATTATTTCCGGTATTTCTCCTTTCTCAAGAATATCAACTCCTTTATCAACTACATATACCGTAAATATTTCCGTTTCTGATCCGGGTGAATATTTGTAAACAAATTTAGCCTCATTTCCTGTTAAATGGAAAACTTCTGATTTTTTTTTCCCATTCCCTTTAAATACAAAAATATCCTTATAAACAAGATTTTTTTGTAGCTCTGTTTGTTTAGTTGATTGGTTTGTCGATTGTTTAATGGCATTTTTAAAAAGAAATAATATTCCAATAACCATTCCTATAAATATGAATATAAATACTATTGCTACGATTGTATAGCTATTATTTTTTTTAACAACTGGTTGGTTTTGATTCATTTTTTAATATTTTAAATAATTGCAAATAAAAAAAGGTGCAGCTTTAATTCTTTCGCCGCTCTTGGGATACCACTCCCATTCCGACACAAAAGATTATCTGCACCAAAAATTGGTGAAACATAATATAGTGTATCGGAAAGTTTGCGATTTAATGTGGTATTTTGAGCGGCAACTTAGATTATTTCAATTTTTTATTTTTACATAGGCAGTGTATTTTTAAATGTTTTTTACAAATATAGAATTTATTGTAATTTATCTTATACTGTATATTCAATAGTTGTTTTTAGTTTTGATGGAAACCTGATAATTATTTCATTTTTTTTGTATTTCTATGGTACGAAAATATTGACTTTTAGGTAAATCATATTATCATCTTATTTAAGCAAGTAAAAGCGTTCGTGTTTATTTCATTGAAATACTTTGATGCTTGTTCTTTTATCCATACATTATAAAAATCTCCAAGTAAAAATTAGGATATAAGTTTAACATCCGGTATTATTAAAATTCAATAGTTAATGTATTTTCTAAGTTTTGAAGTAAAACATTAAATCTTGTAGCTTAATTACTATTTCTTATATTGTATCTAAAAACAAATTCATCTACATATTTTTAAAGTTGTTTTTTTTAATGTAAAATGATATTTTAATATAGATAAGAAACATATTTACATATTCCTCTAAAATATGCTTTACAAATTAGGATTATAAATCAATTTTATTTCTTTATCCTAACCAATTATCAGTATAAATAGATGCAGAGTTTTTTAACTGTTTTTATAAATTCTAGCTTAAAGTGTCTTTAATTATTTTAGCTACTAAATTGCCTTTTCTTTGAATCATTCCCAAGATTGGAGTTTTACCTTTTGTACTTTTCCTTTGTGAATTTTACAACTTTTTTATTTGAATGTTTGTTTTTATTTTTTCCACCTATAAAGGTTTTATCATCTAACTAATTATAATAATTAGAAATACCAAAACTAGCTTTAATTCTAATTAGCAGAAACCAAGCTTTTTGTAAGTTATATTAATATTTATTAGATAGTTGCAGAGAAGCCCCCCTTTTATAAGAAGTAATTAACCATATTGTTAAAAAACATTTTTATAAAGCTATTTTTAGTGCTATCAAACAAAGAATTGATTTTTACGTTAAAATACTTTCCAGTATTTTTGCATCTATTTATTATTTTTACATTTATAAGTTTTTGAAAATGTATCAAAATGACTTATATATAACTCCATTAGCCCAGCGTATATCTTCAAATTAATACAGAGTGTTCAGCAGAAAATGTAAATGTAGTTTATAAGATCTATAATTGAAATAAATTCTTTATTTATCATTATCTTATTATTTTTAATATAATAAATACAAGAATTTAATTATACTAATTAAAATATTTTTAGCATAAATTAGTATATATAGTCATCTAAAATTTAATATTTTCAAGATAATCGTAAACAATATGTGTAGGTAATCCCATTATAGTAAAAAATGATCCGGATATTTTATCAATTTTAGCTATACCAATCCAATCTTGTATACCGTATGAGCCTGATTTATCAAAAGGTTTAAAATTTTCAATGTAATATTCAATCTCATTATCACTCATTTTCATAAAATGAACTTCTGTATAATCAGTAAATACTTGAAAATCATTTTTTGTTTTAAAACCTACTGAAGTATAAACTTTATGGGAATTTCCTGATAACTCGGATAACATTTGTTTTGCTTGTTCGAAATTTTTAGGTTTTTCCAAAGCATGATTATTCATCCAAACAATCGTATCAGCTGTTATAACAACTGTTTTATCTTCAACTTCTCCATAGTATTTTGATTTCTGTTCAGCTAAGTATTCTGTTATTTGATTTTCTTTCAATTGCGAAGAATATGTTTCATCCATATCTAAGTGTATGGTATCGAAAGTATAATTTAAACTTCTTAAAAGTTCTTGCCTTCGAGGCGATTGAGAGGCTAAAATAATTTTAAATGTATTATTCATAGAATTTTAAAATTGTATAAAAAAATTAAAAGACTATCTCTATGAAGATAGTCTTTTAATAAAAAATTATTGCGATAAAGTTGTATATTTTATAAATCTATAGCTTCCCCGTACGCAGCTTCTGTAGCCCCTTTAAATGCTTCAGAAATAGTTGGATGAGGATGTATAGTAGTTAAAATTTCATGAGAGGTAGCTTCCAATCTTCTTACAGCAACTGCTTCAGCAATCATATCTGTAACACCGTTACCTACCATATGGCAACCTAAAAGTTCTCCATATTTAGCATCATATATTACTTTTATAAAACCATCTGTATCCCCGTTTGCAGTAGCTTTACCAGAGGCTACAAATGGAAATTTACCTACTTTAATTTCATAACCCGCTTCTTTTGCCTTTTTCTCTGTCATACCTACAGAAGCAATTTCCGGAGAACAATAAGTACATCCCGGAATATTTCCATAATCAATAGGCTCAACATTTAAACCTTTTATTTTCTCTACACATAAAATTCCTTCAGCAGAAGCTACATGAGCTAAAGCAGGTCCGGGAATTACATCTCCAATGGCATAATATCCTGGAATATTTGTTTTATAAAAATTATCAACAAGTATTCTCCCTTTATCGGTAACAATACCTACTTCTTCTAATCCTATATTTTCAATATTTGCTGTAATACCTACTGCAGATAAAATAATATCAGCTTCAAGTGTTACTTCTCCTTTAGGAGTTTTTACAAATGCTTTAACACCGTTACCTGTAGTGTCGACCCTTTCAACAGAAGAGTTAACCATAACATCTATACCATGTTTTTTTATTGATTTCTCAACGTGCTTAGATACTTCTTCATCTTCAACAGGTACAATATTTGGTAAAAATTCAACAACCGTAACTTTAGCCCCCATAGTTGCATAAAAATAAGCAAATTCAATACCTATCGCACCAGATCCAACAACAATCATGGATTTAGGCATTGTAGGAAGTGTAAGAGCTTCTCTATATCCAATTACTTTTTTACCGTCTTGAGGTAAATTAGGCAAAACCCTTGAACGAGCACCGGTTGCTATAATAATATGTGAAGCCGAATACTCCGTTTTTTTTTCGTTTTTATCAGTAACTTCTATTTTTTTTCCGGGTTTGACTTTGGCATTTCCATTTATAACATCGATTTTATTTTTTTTCATAAGAAAACCGACTCCTTTATTCATTTTATCAGCAACTCCCCTACTTCGTTTTACAACATTAGTAAAATCAAAAGATGTTTCGGTTTTATTTAATCCAAATTCTTCTGCATGGTTTATTTCTTCATATACATGTGCACTTTTAATAAGAGCTTTAGTTGGTATACATCCCCAGTTCAAACAGATTCCTCCTAGATTTTCTCGCTCTACTACAGCGGTTTTAAAACCTAGTTGAGCGGCTCTAATAGCAGCAACATATCCACCTGGTCCGCTACCTATAACTATAATATCATAATTCATTGTACAGATAATTTTGTTAGCAAAAATACTATTTTTTTTCCAAAAAGAATATTAATAAACAATGATGCAAAAAAGAATATAATAATTGTTTAAAATTATAATAAATATTTATAATTTAGCAGCCATATATAAATTTAATATTATAATTTAATTAAAAGTAACTATGGAAGAAAAAAATCAAGTTAACAATGTAGGAAATAAACTTTCCGAAGATCAGGCTAAAATTGCTAAGGAAAAAAAATTACTTGCAGCTATTCTCGCATTTTTCATGGGAAGTTTAGGAGTTCACAAATTTATTTTAGGATATAAAAAGGAGGGTTTTATTATGCTTGGTATTACATTAGGTACTTTATTTTTGGGATCAATTATCACAGGACCTATTGCCTTTATTGAAGCAATTATATACCTAACCAAATCAGATGAAGATTTTTATAACACTTACATTAAAGGTCATAAAGGATGGTTCTAATCTACATTTTAATATAAATCCATTCTTTTGAATAATTTTTAAAAAGTCTTTTTTTATTTTAGAAATTTCTTAATTCTTATTTTTTTAAACAAATCTTTAAATTTATTAAAAGACTTTTTAATATACAATTTTACTGCCGTAGGACTTTATTTGCTCAGTATTCAATTGTTTAAAGTTATTTATAAATATTTTTAATTTAGCAGCTATATAAAAAATTTAATCTTATAATTTAATTAAAGTAACTATGGAAGAAAAAAATCAAGTTAACAATATAGGAAATAAACTTTCCGAAGATCAGCTTAAAATTGCTAGGGAAAAAAAACTGCTAGCAGGTATTTTCGCATTTTTTTTTGGAGGTTTTGGAGTTCACAAATTTATTTTAGGATATAATAAGGAGGGTTTTATTACGCTCGCTATTACAATATGTACTTGTTTTCTTGGAGCAAGTATCACAGGAACTATTGCCCTTATTGAAGGAGTTTTATACCTAACCAAATCAGATGAAGATTTTTATAACACCTACATTAAAGGTCATAAAGGATGGTTCTAATCTACATTTTAATATAAACCTATTCTTTTGAATAATTTTTTAAAATTTTTAAAGAGTCTTTTTTTATTTTAGAAATTTCTTTATTCTTATCTTTTTTAAACAAATCTTTAAATTTATTAAAAGACTTTTTATATACAATTCCGCCGCCGTAGGATTGATTATTTGCACCAGTATTAGATATAATAGATGTTTCTAATCCAAAGGTGGACGGTTTTGAGAAACTATTAATTATTAATGATTTATCATTATTTTTTGATATATCGTAATTAATTTTTGCTCCATACGTCCAAACATCAGCAGCACTTTTTTGCTCTAAAGGCATATTAACAGATCCAACAATGGATAATCTTTGATTCAGTTTAAAGGTCGGATCTAGAGATATTCTATCACTGGTTCTATCTACTCTAGACCCGGCATTAAAATTAGCATCCAATGAAAATACACCGCTTATATTATTTATAGCTGAAGTTAGCTGTTTAAGCACTACATCATAAGCCGATGAAGCATAACTGCTTCCTCCCATTTTGTCGGATAAAAAGCTTCCAAAAACTACAATACCGGCTACTTGATTATATTTTTCTCCTTCATTATTATTCAACTTAGTATTAAGTTGATCTTTAACAGAAGAAGAGGCTTCGGCTTGTATATCAAATGCTAAGCTAGGTTTGGATAAATATCCTGTTAATAAGGCTGATACAGTTACATTTGTTGCAGGAACTGTAGATATCCCCAAATAATCTCCAATATTACTAACCAATCTTGTATAAGAAGCACGTATATTTAAATCTGCTTCCGTTGGACCTCTATTTTCCCATCTTATTGTACTTCCTGGAATAATAGTAAAATCTTTATTAACAAACATATTATAATAATATTTACTATCTCCGGTAATTGTATAAGTTCCGTCCATAGTAATTACTCCGGCTTTTGACATATCGAATTTAATATGTTTAGCATCCCCTCTTACAACTATTTTATCTCCGGTTTCTTGACTGATAATGAGATTTACAACAGATTTGTTATCTGCCGAAACATCTGCACGTATCGACAATCCCGTAGGAGGTTTTGAATCAATTTCTTCGTCTTGCTTATGTTGTTCGGGTATAAACTTTATATATTGAATATCTGTTGCATGTGTAGTACTACTACTATTAATGGTTAAACTACTTCCTTCAAGAGCCATAGCGGTTGCTGAGATGTCAATACCTTTATCAGTAGTTCCTGTGATAGAAAAATTCCCCGAGGCAAAAATAGTTCCGTAAAACAAATCGTTTTCTTTCATAGTTGTATTAAGAACTAAAAGCTTTTCTGAGGTAAAATCAAGGTTCATTCCCCATTCAGAAAAATTCTTGGTCATTAAAGGCCCAAAGACTAATCCTTTGGTTTTTCTTTGAGTATCCATTAATTCAATATTATCAAATAAAAATACTCCATCAGAAATTTGCAAATCCTGATCCTTAGTTAATTGATAATCAACACCTAAAAAATTAACCATAAATCCTACTTTAGACATAGTTAACATTCCTTGATATTTTAGATCTGACACATCACCGGTAATTTGCACATTTCCTGACGCTGTTCCCCTAAAGTTTGAAAAAATACTTTGTAAAAATGTACCTATAGGAGCTATATTCATTTTATTAGCATTCAGGTCAATTTTTAATTGTGACGGTTTGCCATTTTGGTTGAGAATATATCCTTGAGCTAAGAAACGATCTTCGCCTGAATCTTCTAATTTGCTTTGTAACAAATATCGATTAGTTTTCGCATCATAAATAGCCCTCATAGCAAGATTTCCTAAGGTTTGTCCATTAAACTTTAATTTATCAACATAAAGATCAACCAATGGCTTAAGTTCTTTCGAATTTTTGAGAATTTTGGCCGAACCATTTGCAATCCCTTCAAAAGACATATCTTTAAGCAAACTATGTGGCAATATCTTTTCTAAATTAACATCTTTTAAATTTAAATCAAAATTATAATCATTATTAGTAATATAATCGCCAGATAACAATATTTCAGAATTTTCGGAAGTTAACTCAATTTTTTGTAAGGTTAATTTATTAGTTAATAAATTATATTTTGCTATTGCCTCATCGGATTTAAAATTGGGATTTAGTTTCCATTTTGCTTGTACTAAATTAATATTGGATGGTTTAAATCCTATTATTAAATCATTTCCTATTTGAGTTTGATATAAATTTAAATTAAAATTTGTTTGTTTTTCTTTATATTTTCCATAATAAAAATTAGTGGATGCATATAAAGAATCATTTCTATTAAATCCTGTAAAATTTATTCGGTCAATTACTGTATTATTAATACGCAATGTTGATAAAGATCCCATAAATTGTTTTAAAGAATCTTCTGTATTTAGAAAGATATTCGGATTTGTAATCTTAATATTTTTATAATAAATGTATTCCGAAATCATCTGCGCTTGCAACTTGTTACCATTTCCAATATATCTACCCGTTATAGTAGTTCCTGGAGATAAATTAACATCCATCATTAATAAATCAAATAAATCTTTTTGAATATCCAGTATAAAAGAAAATTCTTGATTATCAAAACGTTTTTTAGTTTTGAAATTAGAAACTAGATTACCAATTCCTTTTTTTAACATGTCCGGAATGTCTTCTAATTTATATTTTCCATAGATATTAGCAGTAATCATGTTTGGCGAAAATATATCTAAGTTTCTATTTCCATCTTCAAAACTAGTTTTTATTTGAATATCGTTATAATTTGTTTGTTTACCATTATCATCGAGCACTATTGAATTGATATTAATTTGTCCTATTAAATCATCAATAGAACTAAATTCAATATCGACTTTAACTATTCCCTTAAACGATTTATTTTTATTAACTTGAGAAGCAAAATATCCTAAATTTAATGATTGAATATTTGCGTCGAAAGTAGTTTTTATATTTTTTTTCGAGAAATTTACTTTTCCGTCAAAGTTAAAATGAGCCAGTGAATCATTAGTATTAATTTTACCTTCAAAAACTTTATCTCTTAGATTACCAACAGCTGAAATACTACTTATAGATTTACCATTAATATCAAGACTGTTGATACTTAAATCAAATTGGGTATTCATTTGATCTAAATCAAATCCACTTCCGTCAAACTGAATGTTTGCCGTGATAGGTCCAACTGTAGTTGATTTAATAAATGGAGCTAAATTTAAATGATAGGTTTCAATTTTTCCTTTATATTTCGGATTTTTAGAAGTATAGTCAAATAATTGTGCATCTGCAAAAAGCTCCCCCAATGAACTTATCATATTTCCATGTAAAGTAAGATCTTTTTTATCAATGGAAAAAGATCCGTTATAATTCATTACACCAAATTCAGAAACAATTTCAGGAATTTTTACTTTGATAAATTTAGGAAGCCAAGATTTCAAAGATGTGTATGAAGTTTGAAGGTGAGTTTCTTTTATTTTAATTAAAAAAGATCGAGAAGCATCTGTCGTAACCAAATTTTTTAAAAGTAAATTCGGAGATGAATAAAAGGTTTTATCAACCGATAAAATTGGATTGGTTAAAGTTAAATTATTAAGAGTTCCATTAACTTTGGATGACATATATAATAAAGAATTGGAGTCCCAATCTTTTACGAAATAGCGAATATCTTTACCCGAAATTTTACTTGCTGTCTTCAGATCCATATTCCAGATAACTTGATCTTCAAAATTGTTCATTCCATTTTCTTTTGTATAATTAAAGAATAAAGAACCCAAAAGTAAAGATGAATCCGTTTCAAGTATTAAATTGCTAAATGATAATTCAGTCTCAGAATAATGTACTAAAGCAGAAAATTGACGAATTGTATAATTTTCTTTATGTCTCTTAGCTTTAAAATTAAATTGTTGAACTTGTACCTTTACATCCGAATTAAAAATATCAACTGAAGAAATTTTTAAATTTAACTCAGAAGTATCCAGCCAAACCTGGTCTTCAACAGGTAAATTCTGATTAACGATTGAAAATTTACCTCCTATAATATCTACTCTACCTTTTAATTTAAAATCTTTTTTCTTAGAAGATTTATCAGACTTGAAATTATCAATAAATATTGAAAAATTATCACGAGTTTCATTTTTATATGTGATAACCCTAATTATTGGATCGTTAAAACGCAATTGATCAATTTTTATATCATCAATTCCTTTTATTACTAAATTTTCAACTAAAGAAATTGTATTTACATACCCTTTTAATTCTTTAACGGTAACTAATTCATTATCATGATGATCCTTTATTACGACATTGTGAAGTATCAAATTTCCAAAATAATCTACTTCTATATTTTCAGAAGAAATTTTCGTTTTAAATTCTTTATTTAAATATACTAAAGCCTCTTTTGCTATTTTATCTTTCACATAGGGTAAATTGATAATTAATAGAAAAGATAACAGTATAAAAAACAAAATACATAATGTGTAGGAGATTGCTTTGAATGACTTAAAAAATATTTTTTTAATTAGTAACTTTGCCATAAATGAAAACACCCATTATTTTAGGAATAGAATCGTCATGTGATGATACTTCAGCTGCCATAATTCAAGGAAAAAAAATACTTTCCAATGTGGTATCCACACAAAAAATACACCAAAATTATGGAGGTGTAGTTCCGGAATTGGCATCCCGTGCACATTTACAGAATATTGTACCCGTCATACATCAAGCAATTCAAAAAGCAAATATAAATAAAAAAGCAATTGATGCGATATCTTTTACAAGGGGGCCAGGATTATTAGGCTCGCTGCTTGTAGGAACCAGTTTTGCTAAGTCGCTATCCATGTCATTAAATATACCTCTTATTGAGGTAAATCATATGCAAGGACATATATTTGCTCATTTCATTGAAGATGAATTGAATAATAATATAAGTTTTCCCTTTATATGTCTTACTGTTAGCGGTGGTCATACACAAATTGTTAAAGTAAGTAATTATTTTGAAATGGAAGTTTTGGGAGAAACCTTAGATGATGCTGCAGGTGAAGCTTTTGATAAGATTGGAAAATTAATAGGATTGGAATATCCGGCAGGTCCTATGATAGATAAACTATCTAAAGAAGGTAATCCTAATAAATTTAGATTTCCTTTACCAAAATTAGACGGAATTAAATTTTCTTTCAGTGGAATAAAAACTTCTGTCCTTTATTTTTTACAAAAAGAATTAGCTAAGAATCCGAATTTTATAAAATTAAATCAAAACGATATATGTGCTTCAGTCCAAAAAACTATAATTGTAGCCTTAATAGATAAATTAAAACTTGCCATACAAAAAACAGGAATTAAAAATGTAGCCATTGCCGGGGGGGTTTCTGCAAATTTAGAATTGAGAAAAGAAATAAAGAAATTAGAGTCTGAGTTAGCATGTAAAACTTTTATACCCAAGTTTGAGTATACTACAGATAATGCTGCAATGATTGCCGTTGTGGGAAGTATTAAATATGAACACAATCAATTTACCGATCTTAAGACTATAGCAACGGCTAGATATAAAATTTAAGATCATGAAAGTTAAAAATTTTTATAATTGTCTATTTATTATTATAAATTTATTGATACTAAACTCATGTAAAGAGAATTCCTTACTTTTTAAAGATACTTTTCGTACAAATAAAAATGGTTGGGACACTTTAACTTCAAAAGAAATAAATACAAAGATTGAAAGTGGATATTTGTTGATGAGTAGCAAATTAAAGAATGTTGTTAATTATTCTTTAATTCCTATTTCTGAACTTAATCAAAATGTTGAAATTACTACCTCAATACAAATAAATAATCTTTATGATAAAGATGGGGTCGCAGGAATTATTTTATTTGCAGATCAACAAAAATTCCCAGAAAATTATTTGTTATTTGGCATCAATTCAGAAAATGAAGTTTTAGTTTCTTATGAAAGTAAAAAAGAAGGTATGTCACAAATTTTTTATAAGCAGAAAATACAAAAATATAAAAAAAAGGAAAAGAATAGTTTTTCAATCGTAACAGACAAAAGTTCTATTCAATTCCTTTTAAACGATAAAATTGTAACTACCATCTCAAAAAGGAATGATTTGGGCATCTATTTTGGATATTTAGTACTTAATTCAAGTATTTCCGTAGATAATCTTGAAGTTAAAAAACATTAATCCTTAAATACATTAAATCTCTATTTCTAAACATTTCAATTTTTATACCATTTTTGACGGATAAATTAAAATTTCACTATATTTTATATTTTATAGAAACAATTATAATTAATTGGTGTGATATGACTGATAATATTGCAATGCTTTAGGCATTATCCTATTTAAATCAGCAATTCTATTTTCAGGATTGGGGTGTGTTGATAAAAATTCAGGGGTATTGCTGCCGCCTGTGGACTCAATCATTCTTTGCCAAAATATTGGGGCCTGCCTCGGATCATATCCTGCCATAGCCATTATATATAAGCCCATTTCATCCGCATCAGTTTCTTGTTTACGACCATATCTTAATAGAGTGATGCCACTTGCTACCGGATAATATTGATTAATCACTTGACGCAATGCTTGATTATTTGTCACTCCTCCTAAAACTTGTCCTCCTAATTCAGAGATATAAGACTGAGATATTTTTTCAGCCCCATGCCCCGCTAATGCATGAGCAATTTCATGTCCCAATACAACAGCTAAACCTGTATCGTCCTTACATATAGATAATATACCTGTATAAACAGCAACTTTTCCACCGGGCATACACCAAGCATTAGCAGTTTTAGGATCATCAATCAAAACAAACTGCCATTGATATCCATCTAGAGCGGAGGTCTTTCCGATAGATTTATAATAAGTTTCAGCTGCTTTTCTAATTCTATTACCAACTTCTTCCACTTGTTTTGCTTGAGGAGTTCCAGTAATTATTTTATTAGATGATAAAACTTCTTGATATTGCTGAAATGATGAAGGTAGCAATTGAGAGTTAGATACAAAATTGAGCGATTTTCTTCCGGTTAAAGGATTCGTAGCACAAGCCACTGTTAATAAAGATACTAAAGATAGTAATAAACATTTTTTTGAATTCATAAACTCTGTAATAATTTTTGAAATATAGTAAATTTATTAATTAATGTTCTTAAATTTGCAATGAAAGATTATAATTTAGTAAAATCAAAAAATATGCCTTATTTATTCACATCCGAATCGGTTTCGGAAGGCCATCCAGATAAAGTAGCTGATCAGATATCAGATTCCATATTAGATAATTTTTTAGCTTTTGATCCAGATTCTAAAGTAGCTTGTGAAACTTTAGTTACCACAGGACAAGTTATTTTAGCAGGAGAAATTAAATCCAATACTTATATCGATGTTCAGCAAATTACAAGAAATATTATAAAAAAAATTGGCTATACTAAAAGTGAATATAAGTTTGAAGCTGAATCTTGTGGTATTCTATCCGCATTGCATGAACAATCTCAAGATATCAACCGTGGGGTAGATAAACAAAATAAGGAGGAACAAGGTGCCGGCGATCAGGGAATGATGTTCGGGTATGCAACGAATGAAACAGATAATTATATGCCTTTGGCATTAGATATCTCACATAGTATCTTAAAAGTGCTCGCCAGAATAAGAAAAGAAGGGCAAATTATGACCTATCTACGTCCGGATGCAAAATCTCAAGTTACTATCGAATATGATGATAACAATAAACCTATACGTATCGATACGATAGTTCTTTCTACACAACATGATATGTTCGATCAAGATGAAAAAGTAGTTTTGGAAAAGATTGCTGAAGATATCATTAATATTGTTATTCCTGAAGTTAAGGCTGAAGCTAAAGAAGAAATAAAAGCATTATTTGACGAAAATATCACTTACCATATAAATCCTACAGGCAAATTCGAAATTGGAGGTCCTCATGGAGATACCGGTTTAACCGGCCGTAAAATAATTGTAGATACTTATGGCGGAAAAGGGGCTCATGGCGGAGGGGCTTTTTCAGGAAAAGACCCTTCAAAAGTAGACCGTTCTGCTGCCTATGCTACCCGTCATATAGCCAAAAATCTAGTAGCAGCCGGTGTCGCTGATGAAGTTTTAGTTCAAGTCTCTTATGCAATTGGAATTACTGAACCGTGTGGTGTATATATTAATACATTTGGAAGTTCAAAAGTTAACCTTTCAGATGGAGATATAGCATTAAAAGTTGAAAAGTTATTTGATTTAAGACCTTATGCTATAGAAAAAAGACTAAAATTAAGAAACCCTATCTACGCAGAAACTGCAGCTTATGGCCATATGGGTAGAAAAAATGAAACAGTTATTAAAAAATTTGAGAGAAATCGAGAAAACGGTAAATTAGAAACTAAAGAAATTGAAGTAGAGTTATTTACTTGGGAAAAATTAGATTATTTGGACAAAATTAAGGAAGCTTTTAACCTTTAACTAAAATAGTCATGTCAAAAATACTGGCAATCGATTATGGCGAAAAAAGAACCGGATTAGCAGAAACTGATGATATGCAAATTATTGCCAGTGGCTTGGCAGGAATTATGACCTCTCAATTAATACCGTTTTTAGAAAAATATATTTCAGAAAATTCAGTTGAAAAAATAATTATAGGTTTACCTATACGATTAAATGGCGAACTTTCTGAAATTGAAAATTCAATAAAAAAATTTATTAAAAATATTAATTCTCTTTTTCCAACCATACCTGTTGAAAGAGTTGATGAAAGATTTACATCTAAAATCGCTTCTCATTATATTAGTCAAAGTGGAAAAAATAAAAAAAATAGAGAAAATAAGCATTTATTGGATGAAGTAAGTGCTACATTAATTTTGCAAACCTATTTAGATAAAAAATGAAATTATGATTTTACCTATTTATGGCTACGGGCATCCCGTATTAAGAAAAAAAACGATTGAAATCGATAAAGATTATCCCGATTTGGATCAGTTGATAACTAATATGTATGAAACCATGTATCAAGCACATGGTATTGGATTAGCAGCACCGCAAGTAGGGCTTAATATACGTTTATTTATTATAGATGCAACTCCACTTGCTGAAGATGAAGAATATCTGGATATAAAAGATGAATTAGCTATATGTAAAAAGGTATTTATTAATCCTAAAATATTAAGTAGAGATGGAGAGCTTTGGAAATTTAATGAAGGTTGCTTAAGTATTCCTGATATTAGGGAAGATATTAAAAGATTAGAAAATATAACTATTGAATATTTTGACGAAAACTGGAATAAAAAAACTGAAAATTTTAGTGATGTTCGGGCAAGAATTATACAACATGAATACGATCACATAGAAGGTATTTTGTTTACAGATTTATTATCGCCACTTAAGAAAAAATTAATTAAAGGTAAGTTGGCTAATATAAGTAAAGGAAAAGTGGATACAGAATACAGAATGAAATTTTCAACACATTAAATTAAATAAATTAAAAATATAATTATATTATTGATATGGATCTTACTAAAATCATTGCAATTACTGGGAAATCTGGGTTATTTGAATTGTTAAGTCAAACCAAGGGAGGTTTCATTGTTAAAGATTTAGTTGCTCAAAAAAAATTATCTATAAATGCAAATAGTCAAGTAAGCTTATTGCAAAATATTTCAATTTATACTCATGACTCTGAAGTTTCTTTAATTTCAGTTTTAGTTTCAATTTCAAAAAAACACGAATATAAAGAAATTGAATTTGATAAAAACGATATTGACACTTTAAGATCATTAATGAAAGAAGCCCAACCTGATTATGCAGAAGATAGAGTGTACAATTCTGATCTTAAAAAACTTTTTACCTGGTATAATATTCTTGTTAAAAATGGAAATATTTCCAAAGAAAGTGTGAAAACCTATGAGGATAATTTAGCTAAGTCTGATAATAAATTGTCAGATGAAAATAAGAAAGTTGAACAAGATAATGAAATTAATGAACCTATTAAAGACAAAGACTTAGAAGAAGGTTCAATAGCCACTAAAGCTAAAAAAACAACTAAAAAAAAGTCTGACAGTAAGAAAACAGAACAGTAAAAAATTAACTTTTAAATAATATTATTTATAAAGGTATCATTTTTTGATACCTTTTTTATTAAAAATATAAGTATAAAAAAATCTTTAAGTTTATTTTACTTAAAGATTTTTTATTACTAACATCTAAATTAGTTACATAAACATGTCTTTAATTTTTTCAAAGAATGTTTTATCATTTTTTGAAGGTTTTGGAGAGAAATGTTCATTATCTAACATAGATTCAAAAAATTCTTTTTGTTCCTTAGATAATTTATGAGGGTTAGGAGTCCATACATTGATATGGATAAATAAATCTCCATATCCATAACCTTGAACTTTAGGCAATCCTTTATCTTTTAATCTTAATATCTTTCCTGACTGCGTTCCCGAATCAACAGTAATTTTAACCTTTCCTGTAACCGTTGGAACTTCTTTTTTAGTTCCTAAAACAGCTTCTGGTATAGAGATATATAATTCATAATGTAGATTGTCTCCCTCTCTTTTCAAATTTTCATCTTCAATCTCTTCAATCACGACAATTAGGTCTCCGGGAATACCGCCAAAAGGTGCATCATTCCCTTTACCTCTTACTTGTAGTTGTACGCCTTCTCTTACACCGGCAGGTATCTTAATGGAAACCTCCTCCTCTACTTTTATTAGTCCATGATTGTTAGCTCCTGGAGGTATATGATCCGCTACTTTACCGGTTCCGCCACAAGTATTACATACGGATTGAGTTTGCATTTGACCAAAAGGAGTATTCATTATTCTTCTGGTTTGTCCAGTACCTTTACAAGTAGGACAACTTTTAGAGGTGGCTCCCGGCGCTAATTTGAATCTTTTTACCTTAACTGTTTTTTCTATTCCATTTATAATTTCTTTTAAGGTAAGCGATAAACGTATACGTAAATTAGTACCTTGAATTTGTTGAGGCCTTGAAGAAAATCCACCAAAACCGCCACCAAACGCTCCTCCGAAAATATCACCGAAATGAGAAAAAATATCTTCCATATTCATACCTCCACCAAATCCTCCACTGGCTGCTCCACCTACTCCAGCATGTCCATATTGATCATATCTTGCTCTTTTCTGAGGATCACTTAATACTTCATAAGCTTCTGCAGCTTCTTTGAATTTTTCTTCAGCTTCTTTATCACCAGGGTTCTTATCCGGATGATATTGGAGTGCTTTCTTTCTATAGGCTTTTTTTAATTCAACTTCGGTAACACTCTTCGAAACCTCCAATACTTCGTAATAATCTCTTTTAGACATAAATATAAACCTCTCTTAGTTCTTAATTTCCTATAACAACTTTTGCGTATCTAATTACTTTTTCATGTAATAAGTACCCTTTCTGAACAACATCTATAATTTTACCTTTTAAACTTTCCTCAGGCGAAGGTACTTGAGTAATAGCCTCATGAAAATCAATATTAAAATCATCACCGGCTTTAACATCAATAGTAGTTAATCCTCTATCTTTTAAGGTATTAAATAATTTATTATAAATTAGTTTTACTCCTTCTAAGACAGGCAGATCATCCTCTTTTTTCTCAAGTTCAGTAATAGCTCTATCAAAATCATCTAAAACTGGAAGTAATGACTCTAATATATCTTTATCTGAATATTTAATAAGATCTTGTCTTTCTTTAATTACTCTTTTTTTATAATTATCAAATTCAGCAAATAAACGGATATATCTATCTTTTTCCTTTTCAAGCTTTTCTTCTAAATCAGATTGAGCACTAGCTTCTGACATATTTTCAGAATCTGATACATTTTCTTGATTGTTATCTTGATCTTGTGGCTCTTCAATTAATTCGTTTTCTTCGTTGTCATTATGATTCGACATGATTATATTCTTTAATGGTTACTGATATTTATCAATTTTACTGCCACTTTACAAATACTGTCAAATCGACCTGTTTTCAAATAGATAATTAAATACTTCTTATTAAATTTGCATAAAAAGTAAGCTTTATAGAATGTTGAATAGTTTCGATGTTTTTTCAATTAATTCAGAGGTTGAATTTAATTCTCTCTCCATTCAAATATTTAAATATCAGTATACAAATAATCCTATTTATCGGAAATTTGTTGATTTACTATCTCTTAATTATAAAGAAATTGATAATTACAAGAAAATTCCTTTCTTACCTATCGAATTTTTTAAAACCAATAAGGTAGTTGATGATAATTTTTCTCCAGCATTTTATTTTCAAAGTAGCGGGACAACTTCTGAAAATCTTTCAAAACACTATATAGTTAATGAAAATATTTATAAAAAAAGTATTTTAGAATCTTTTTCTTTGTTTTTTGGAGATCCTTCCGAATATATATATTTAGGATTGCTTCCATCATATCTTGAAAGAAACAATTCTTCTCTCATTTATATGGTTAATCATTTAATGGAACAATCTAAAAAAGAGGAAAACGGTTATTATTTACATAATTTTGATGATCTTTATTTAGTATTAAATCGTCTTGAAAGCGAAGGTAAAAAAGTTATACTTTTTGGTGTTTCTTACGCGTTATTGGATTTTGCAAAGTCTTACCCTTTACATTTAAATCATACACTTATTATTGAAACAGGTGGAATGAAAGGCAGGAAAAAAGAAATTACTAAAGATGAACTTTTATCTGAACTGAAATATGCTTTTCATACAAAAAAAATATTTTCAGAATATAGCATGACAGAATTACTTTCTCAGGCCTATTCTTTGAGTAATAATTTTTATAGATGTCCTCCATGGATGAAAATTTTAATTAGAGATGTGGATGATCCTTTTGAATATGTAGAAAATCATAGAACCGGCGGCGTTAATATAATTGATTTAGCAAATATTCACAGTTGTTCATTTATTTCTACTCAAGATCTTGGTAAAACCCTAGAAAATGAATGTTTTCAAATATTAGGTAGAATGGATAATTCCGATATAAGAGGATGCAGCTTATTGTTATTATAGTTTTTAATATTTAACTTATTTTTATAACTATTAATTTTATTATTATTCGAAAAATATTTAATTTAAAAAAATTATTTTTTGAAAGACTTTAGTGTAATATGTCCTATTACAGAAAATTATTTAATTATATAGTTATTGGTTTTATCCTTTTATTTCTTTGGTTTATTTTACATACCATAGCAATAATTATTGATGGTAACCAAGAAGATACTAGAGATGCAGATGTAGGAGTAATTTTTGGTACAAAAAACAAAAAAGACGGGTCTATGCCCATGTCACTAATACGTAGGTTAAATATTGGGTTAAAATTATATAATGAAGGTCAAGTACAAAAATTGATTGTTTCAGGTGGTCTAGCCTATAAAAATTTTTGTGAAGCCGATCTTATGCAAGAATATTTATTGGAACATGGAGTATTATTATCTGATATAATTTTAGATAATAAAGCTGTGAATACGGAAGAAAATGTGGAAAATTCATTAAAAATTATGAAAGCTAATAATTATAGAAAATTAATTATAATTTCACAATATTATCATATTTCTCGAATTAAGCTCATGTATTATAAATTAGGATTTTATAATTTAGGTTCAGCCAGTTCTCATCATTATAGTAAAAGACATCATTATATTTCACTAGTTAGAGAATTTTTTGCCTATTATTATTATTACTTTTTTAAATAAATTTTTATAAAAAATGTAAATTAAAAATCCTTAATGATTTTATGAATACAAAATTTATTGAAAAAGTAATTGATGATGTAATTGATAAAAATAAGGAATTATCAAAACTAACAATTATCATCCCGGGTAAAAGACCTATCATATTTTTTAAAAGATATCTTATAAAAAAAGGATATGATGGTTTTTTACCTACTTTTTTTACAATTGAAGATTTTATATATAAATTTTCTACTTTAGTCAAAATCGAGCCGATACCGCTTTGGTTAGAAGCCTTTAAAATACAAAAAAAATTTATTAATCCGAACGAAAAGTTGGAAGATTTCTTAAAATGGATACCTACCCTACTTAAGGACTTTAATGATATTGATATTTTTTCTGAAAATCCGCATAAAGTATTAAAACATTTATCTTCAATTGAAAGAATTGAAAATTGGGGCCAAAAACTGGATTCCGATAACGATAAAAAATTATATTATAAAAATCTTAAATTTTGGGAAAATAATTTAACTCTTTACAATGAATTAGTTGCAGCACTTGAACAAAAAGGATTAGGAACTCATGGAATGATACTTAGTTCAGTATTAAAAAATTTAAACACTTTAGATATTCCTAATAATCAAATTTACGTTTTTGTTGGTTTTAATGCTTTAACCCCTAAAGAAGAAAAATTTATAAAACATTTTGTTTCCCATTTCCAAACTTATATTTACTGGGATGCCGATAGTTATTATGTGAATGATATTAATCAAGAAGCCGGAAACTTTTTAAGGAAATATAAAAATTGGAATTATTATGCTACTCGAGATTTTAAATGGGTAGAAAATGATTTTAATAATTCTAAAAATATACAAGTTGTTAGTACCTCACAAGAGGTAGCGCAAGCTAAATATATCGGATCAATCTTAGAAACCATATCAGAAAATGATTTACAGAATACTGCACTTGTATTATGCGATGAAGCAATTTTACCTGCCATTTTAGAAAGTATCCCAAAAAATATTAATCAAATTAATATAACTATGGGATATCCGCTAAAAAATTCATTTTTAGCTTCATTTTTCAAACAAATATTTCGTTTACATATATTTAGAGAAAAAAATAAAACTAAAGGATATTATTATTATGATATTTTGTCTATTCTTCAAAATCCTTTGCTAAACATTACACCAGATGTAAAAGAATTCATTTCCGTAATTAAAAAGAATAATCTTATTTACATCTCCGAAACACTTATTTATGAACGATTAGCTAATAATTATTACAATTTTATATTTAAAACATACGCAAACCCTGTCGACTTAGTACATAAACTATATGAATTTTGTAATGAACAATTTTGGAAAACCGATTCAGATAATCAAATCCTTAAAGAAACCTACTTAAAGTTTAAAAATCTTTTTTCAATTTTGTTAACGCAATTATCTCAAGATGTTTTAATTGATAGTTATTCCCTTCTTCATTCATTTTATCAGCATATAATTACCAATGAAAAAATCGATTTCGTTGGAGAACCCCTTGCAGGTCTTCAAATTATGGGGGTATTAGAAACACGTTTATTGAGTTTTAAGAACGTGATTATGTCTGGTGTAAATGAGGGTATTTTACCGGGAGGAAAAAATGATAATTCATTTATTCCTTTTGATGTGAAAAAAAATTATAATATAAATACATTCTTAGAAAATGATTCCATATATTCTTATCATTTTTATAGATTAATACAACATGCACAAAATGTAACTTTAGTATATAATAATTTTACTGAAGGAATTAATTCGGGTGAAAAAAGTCGATTTATTAGTCAACTAGAATTTGAAACAAAACACAAATTAAAAGAGTCTATTGCATCCTACGGAGGCAATTTAAAACAATCTAAAGAATTAATAATTGAAAAGACTCCTGCTTTAATAGAGTCCATAAATAATTGGTTAAAAAATCCCATTTCACCTACACATTTAACAAGCTATCATTATAATCCCATAAATTTTTATTTTCAAAAAATTTTGAAAATTAAAGAGCAGCAAGATATGGAAGAGGAAATTTCTGCTTTAAATTATGGAAATTTGATTCATCACACATTAGAATCCATATATTCACCGCTGCAAGGAAATAAGCTATGCGAAAATGATTTAGTTTTGGCATTAAAAAATTATTCCGTCAATTTGAATCAATATATTGAAAAAGAATTAAATCCGGATCTATTTAAAAAAGGACAGAATTATTTACAAAAACAACTTGCAAAAAAAACCATTGAAAAAATATTATTACGTGATCTAACCGATATTAAGAACGGTAATGAAATCATTTTAAAAGAAATAGAAAAAGAATTAGTTTCAAGTATTGATATTCCGAGCTTAGGTACCCTTTCATTAAAAGGTTTTGTAGATCGGTGGGATTTATTTAATAATGAAGATCGGATCATAGATTATAAAACTACTTCCATTAGTACTTTAAAATTTAAATCCGATAAATTTGAGAATATACAAGAAGATAAAAATTTTAAATTTTATATTCAGTTAGTTTTCTATGCTTATATGATTTTAAATGAAAAATTGACAGATACCGTAAAAGTAGGAATTTGGAGTTTTAAAAAACCATTTCGAGGTTTAGAAATTTTACAAATAGATTCCGTAGAAAATTTAACGGAGTCTCATACAAAAGCTTTATTTGAAGAAATTAGTAAACTAATTTTAGAAATTGCTGACCCAACCCTTCCATTTGTTGAAAAATATTCAGGTTATAAATTATAATAAAAAATAATATTATTTTCAATTTAATAAACTAATTTTGATTCTATAACTATCCGAAAATGACCGAAAAATTAAAAGATATAAAAAAACAATTTCCGATCTTGGAACAGCAAGTAAATGGTAAAACCTTGGTTTATCTAGATAATGCTGCTACTACACAAAAACCCATTTCTGTAATTAATGCTGAAGAACAATATTATAAAACGATAAATTCTAATGTGCATAGAGGGATACATACACTTAGTCAATTGGCTACCGTAGAAATGGAAGAATCTAGAAAGTCTGTGCAGGAGTTTTTAAATGCTAAAAAAGATTATGAAATTATATTTACTAAAGGTACAACAGATAGTATAAACCTTGTGGCTAACGGAATTGAAAATTTAGTGAATGAAGGCGATGAAATTATCATTTCTAATTTAGAGCATCATTCTAATATTGTTCCTTGGCAATTTTTAGCAGAAAGAAAAAAATTAAGAATTAAGGTAATCCCGGTTGATGATAATGGAGATTTGATAATGGATGAATTTGATCGATTGCTTTCTGATAAAACGAGGATTGTTTCAATAAATCATATTTCCAATGCTTTAGGAGTTGTTAATCCTATTGAGGAAATTATAACAAAAGCTCATAAAGCAGGAGCCTATGTATTAATAGACGGGGCACAAGCTGTCTCTCATAGAAAAATAGATGTTCAAGCATTGGATGTAGATTTTTATGTTTTTTCTTCACATAAGCTATATGGACCTACCGGTGTAGGTATTTTATATGGAAAGGAAAATTTATTGGATTCTATGAAACCTTATCAAGGTGGAGGAGAAATGATCAAAGAAGTCACATTTGAAAAAACTACCTATGCCGATTTACCTTTTAAGTTTGAAGCCGGAACTCCTAATATTGCAGGAAATATTGTACTAAAAAATGCAATTGAATTTATTCAAGCCATCGGTTACAAGACTATAAGCAAACATGAAGATACTATTTTAAAATATGCAAAGGACAAATTATCACAGATTGATGATATAATTATATATGCACAGAAAGCAAAATATTGCTCAGGAGCTTTATCATTTAATCTTAATTTAGATAATGTACATTCTTCAGATGTTGGTTTTATTTTAGATAAACAAGGAATAGCTGTAAGAACCGGGCATCATTGTGCACAGCCAATTATGAAACGTTTTGGTATAAAAGGTACGGTTCGTGCTTCATTTGCTGTATATACTATGAAAGAAGATATTGACAAATTAATTGAAGGTGTTTATTTAACTCAAAAAATGTTAAAATAAAAATAATTAAAAACTCAATAAATTGGAAAGAATTATTGAGTTTTTAAAAGATGATATTTTTCAATATTATTTAGTTTGAATAAATTATAATAGTATAACTATTAATTTATTAAATATTTAATTTTAACAGATTTAATCATTAAATTAATAAAAATGGTATTTAGAATTCTTACCAACTACCACTAGCACCTCCACCACCGAAGCTGCCCCCGCCTCCAAATCCTCCAAATCCTCCACCTCGGGAACCACTGCTACTACCACCCCCAAAAATACTTCCTCCAATAAATCCTCCTAATCCGCCCCAAAAATCATCATCATTATTTCTTCGTTTACCATTACGATCATAATACGTATTGTTTTTATTATTTTTATGCATTAAAATATATAAAAGTATTATAAAAAATATAAAAATAGCAATAACTATTCCGGAAGTTGTCTCATCATCATCACCTTTATTGTCAGCCTTAAATTTTCCTTGCAGAACATTTATAATTTGATCTGTTCCGGAATTAATAGCTTCATAAAAATTATTTAGCTTTAAGTAAGGAATCATATATTGATGTATAATCGTGCTGGATGTATAATCTGTTAATGCATCTTCTACTCCTCTACCGGTTTGTATGGTTAGCTTATGATCATCTGTTACTATTAATAATAAAACTCCGTTATTTTTATACTTTTGACCTATTTGCCATTTTGCTCCCCATTTTGCTCCCACATAATTTATATCATCCCCACCTAATGTCTTAATTAAACAAACAACAATTTCAGTTGAAGTTGAATCACTGTATGAAATTAATTTATTATTTAAGGCATTTCGTTGATCATCTGTAAGAATATTTGCATAGTCGTTAACGGGATAAATTAATTGAGGTTTTTCTGGTATTTTAAATTCAGTTTGACCATATAGGAAAATGTTTACAAATAAACCGAATATTAATAATATAAACTTAACGGGATATTTCATTGGGTAATTCATTTTCTATACTTTTTCCATCAGTTGGAAAAAATTTTTTCAATTTTATTCCTGTTTTTAAAATGGCATTAATTACTCCTTCTTTATATTTTTCCTCTTTGAATGAAATAATTATTTCTTTTATTAATTCATCCCAAAAATTTTGATGTACATGTGAATGAATGCTAACATCACCAATTATTGCAATCTTTTTCTTATTTTCTGAGACATAAAATAAAACCGCATTTCTATCTTTGGTTTTTTCCATACCAAGTTTATTAAATATTGATTGAGCAGTAGCCAAGGCATCTCCGGTTAAATTTTGATCTAAATGAACTCGAATTTCTCCTGTTGACATCGATTCTGCTTGTTTAATTGCATCAATGATCAACTCTTCGTCTTGAGGTGAAAATAACATTGGGGAATTAATATTTCTAATTATTTACCATTTAACAATTGATCAACATTAGGAGCTTTTTCTGCACCTGCATCTGCTTTGAATGTACCTTTTTCTTTAAAATTCCTAAAATTAGCTACAATACTTGCAGGGAATTTTTGAATATAGTTATTATAAGTTGTAACAGATTGGTTAAAATTATCTCTGTCTATTTTTATTCTATTTTCAGTACCTTCTAATTGATTTTGTAATCCTAAAATATTTTGATTAGCTTTTAAATCCGGATATTTTTCTATAGATACTAATAATCTACCTAATGCAGATCCTAATCCAGATTGAGCTTTTTGAAATTCAGCTAATTTTTCTGGAGATAAATTTGATGGATCAATCTGAACTGAGGTTGCTTTTGCTCTTGCTTCAATAACAGAGGTTAAAGTTTCCTTTTCATAATTGGTTGCTTTATTAACAGTTGCAACTAATCCGGGAATTAAATCCGATCTTCTTTGATATGAACTTTCAACTGCTCCCCATTTTAAATTAACATCGTTATTCAATTCAATCATATTATTATTAATGCTTACCCCCCATGCGAATATTCCAATAATAATAATTATTATTAAACCTAGAATTCCTCCTCCGATTAAACATCCTTTTTTCATAATTTCAATTTCAATTTTTTATTTATAAATAATTTATTTTATTATTAGTTAACAAATATTATTCCTAAAAAGTAAGGGAAGATATATCAATACTTCCCCTTATTTTATATATATACTACTTTTAATATCTTTTTATAATGCTGCTTCTATTTTTCTCATTTCTTCCAATTTATCTTTCATTTGTAGTACCCTGTAAGCTTCTTTTAATGCCTGTATTATTCCCTTATCTTTATTGTCGTATCCGTATGCTTTTTCTAAATAAGGCAAAGCTTGTTTAAACATATCTTTTCTTTTTTCTAATAAAGCATCATACTTTTGTTGATCTGCTTTGGTAGAACCTAAAGCTCTCATTTTTTCAACAATCTCTTTATCAGGAGATAATAATAAAGCGGCTAAATTTAGATAGGCTGCAGCATAATCCGGTTTTATACGTAAGGCTTGGTTATAATTTTCTTTTGCTTGAACCATCGTTTGTGGATCCTTACTGTATAATACTCCTAAATTGTAGTAAGAAACATAATCATTAGGATTCTTTTGAACAGATTCTTTTAATTTAGTAATATATTTATCTGTTTGTCCTGTTTGATAATACAATTCTCCAATTTGAGAATTCAAATTAGTATTATTAGGCAGTTTTTTCAATCCTTTTTCTGCGAGAGCCAATGCCTCATTATATTTCTTATCGGAAATTAATATGGAAATCGCATAGTTATATAAATCTGCTTCAACTGAAGGAGATTCTTCTTTTTTAAAATCAGAAAATTCAGAACTTGGTGTGGATTTAAACAAATTATATTGTTCTTCGCTTAAGGAAACTCTTTTTCCATTTTGTAAAGCCGTATAAGTGATTGTCTCACCGGTATAACCATCATTAAGCAGTTCTAAATATAATTCTAAAGCTTTGGTATTTTTTTCAGCTGCATGATAAGATATGGCAGAATAATATTTGAAAATATTATCGGCATTTCCTGCAGCTTTAGTTAAATAATAAGATTCCAAAAAATCATCACCCGCTTTTACATATTGTTTAGTATTATATTCTGAGGTTGCTTTGTTAGAAATTTCTTGTCTTTTTTGTTCTAAAACAGGAATAATTTTCTGTAAATAATTGGTTCCCGATTTAGTTTCTTTTAAACCAGAAAAGCCTTCCGAACTCAATTTTTCTACTTCTGCTTTTGTAAGAACAAAGGCTTTTTCTTTAGTATTTTTATTCTTTAAAGAATATATAGGTCCCTTTTCATACATCGCTAATTTAGAAAAAATTTTAGCGGATTCTAATGTCTTCCCTTGTTCTAATAAAGAATTTCCTTTTACGTATAAATATTTGGCATAAGTATCCGGATCTAAACTGGTAATCTTTTCATCAACAGTTGTCTCTACTTGTTGAATTAATGTTTGAGCTTTAGATTTATTACCCCCTTCGAATGCGTTAAAAGCATCTTTTATTTCTTTTTCTTGACTGAAGGAAATAAGACTCATTAATAAAAATAAGGAAACTGATATTTTTTTCATATAAAGGTTTTTATTCCTGGGTTTCTGTGTTATCATTTTCTTCTGATCCGTCTAAATTGTTTTCCGAATCATCAGAATTAATTGAATTTTCGTTATTTTTTTCTATCTCTGAAGCGGAAACACTCTCGATGTTATTTTCATTTTCATCATATTCTTCCTCATCTACGCCTTCTTCTTTTTCGATTTTAGTGATAGCTGCAATTTCGTCGTTCTTTTTAAGGTTAATGAGTTTAACGCCTTGCGTATTTCTACTCATAACTCTTAATTCTTCTACAGACATTCTAATAGCCACACCCGATTTATTTATAATCATTAAATCATTATCGTCTGTTACTTTCTGAACAGCTATCAGATTTCCTGTCTTTTCAGTAATATTTAAGGTAATGACTCCTTTTCCTCCTCTGTTAGTGATACGATAGGCATCTGCATGGGTACGTTTTCCATAACCTTGTTCAGATACCACTAAAATTGTATCATTTTCCGGATCTGAAATAATCACCATTCCAATTACTTCGTCGTCTTTATCTCCAAGCGTAATACCTCTTACTCCGGAAGCATTTCTACCAATAGGTCTTAATTTTTCCTGTGGAAATCGAATGGCTTTTCCGTATTTGGTAGCAATCATTATTTCATCATTATCTGAAGTTAAATTGGCACTTATCAAGGTATCTCCTTCTTTAACATTAATTGCATTGATTCCATTCGCACGAGGTCTTGAATAAGCTTCTAATGTTGTTTTTTTGATCGTTCCTTTTTGAGTAACCATGACTAAAAATGTATTGCTTGTATATTCCTCATTTTTTAAATCATGGGTTAATATGTAGGCTTTTATTTTATCATCAGATTCAATATTAATTAAATTCTGAATAGGTCTTCCTTTTGCAGTTTTAGAACCCTCCGGCACTTCGAATACCCTCAACCAGAAACATTTACCTTTTTCTGTAAAGAAAAGTATATACTGATGTGCCGTAGCGGATACTACGTATTCAAGGAAATCTTCATCTCTTGTTGAAGCAGCTCTGTTTCCGACACCACCTCTAGATTGAGTTTTATATTCGGAAAGAGATGTTCTTTTAATATATCCCATTTTCGAAATCGTTAACACTACTTTCTCATCTGGAATAATATCTTCAATACTCATTTCTCCCCCCGCAAAATTAATCTCTGTCTTTCTTTCGTCCCCGTACTTTTGTTTGATCTCTTCTAACTCTTCTTTTATAATGGTATATCTTAATCCTTCATCATTTAATATAGTTTTAAGATATTCTATTTCTTTCATAATAGAGTTATACTCATCACGGATTTTATCCAATTCCATACCGGTTAAGCGAGCTAATCTAAGATCTAGAATAGCTTGGGCTTGAATTTCCGTTAAATCAAATTCTTGTATTAAGCCTGTTTTAGCCTCGCTAGGACTTGAGCTTTCTCTAATTATTTTTATAGCTAAATCTAAAGAATCTTGTGTAGCTATTACTTTCATAAATCCTTCTAAAATATGAGCTCTTTCCTGAGCTTTCTTTAGAAGATATTGAGTCCTTCTTACTACAACATCATGTCTATGTTCGACAAAATGGTGAATGATGTCTTTTAAGTTTAGCTGTACCGGTCTACCGTTGACAAGTGCAATATTATTTACACTAAATGAAGTTTGTAAAGCAGTATATTTATATAAAAGATTTAGAACAACATTTGGAATAGCATCATGCTTAAGTTCATATACTATTCTCATTCCAGTTCTATCAGATTCATCTCTAATTTCGGATATGCCGTGTAATTTGTCTTCTTTTATCAATTCGGCAGTACGAGCAATCATATCTGCTTTATTAACTTGATACGGAATTTCGGTAACAACAATAGCTTCTCTACCATGAACTTCTTCGAAATTAGCTTTTCCGCGAAGTACAATTCTTCCTCTTCCTGTTTCAAATGCAGCTCTTACTCCTTCGTATCCATATATGATACCTCCGGTAGGAAAATCAGGAGCTTTGATGTGCTGCATGAGCTCATCAATAGTTATATTTCTATTATCAATATAGGCACATATAGCGCTTATGGATTCGGTGAGATTATGAGGGGCCATATTAGTAGCCATACCAACAGCAATACCTGAAGCTCCATTTACCAACAAAATAGGTATACGAGTAGGCATAACTTTGGGTTCTTCCAAGGTATCGTCAAAGTTAGGCTGAGTATCAACGGTATCTTTATCTATATCAGATAAGATCTCTTCTGAGATCTTTTTTAAACGTGCTTCTGTATATCTCATAGCAGCCGGAGGATCTCCATCCACGGAACCGTAATTTCCTTGTCCGTCTACTAATTGATATCTCATGGACCATTCTTGAGCAAGTCTTACCATAGTATCATATACAGAAGAGTCTCCATGTGGGTGATATTTCCCCATTACTTCTCCCACAATTCTTGCAGATTTTTTGTAAGAACTATTTGCAGTAACTCCTAATTCATACATTCCATATAAAACCCTTCTATGAACGGGTTTTAGGCCATCCCTCACATCGGGCAGAGCTCTGGAAACTATCACAGACATTGAATAATCAATGTAAGATGATTTCATCTCATCTTCAATGTTAATAGGAATTAATTTTTCCCCTTCTCCTATCATAAATGTACTTATTTATTTTTTTCTTTAGTATAAGACCGTAAAGATAATGAATTTTTATCGAACGTGCAATTTGACTCCTTTAGTTAAAGGATCACGCGTTTTTTATCTTGTGAATTTTTATTTTGATTTAAATTTTTTATATAAAAAAGTCTTCTTTAACTATTATTTCTTCTGTTTGAAGTGTTTTTGGTACATCAATTATTCTTTGATTAGAACTGCCTCTAAAAGGCAAATTTTCATTATATAAATTGTTCATATATTTTCCATCTACCAGTACATCTAGAAAAGGTAAAATTTGTGATAATTTTTGGGATTTATTGATTTGTTCAAATGTAAATCCGGTATAACACCAAATATTTTTATGTGTAAAAGTTTTTATTTTTTTTGCTAATTCCGTAAATTCATTTACCTGTATTAAAGGGTCTCCTCCCGTAAAGGTAACATTGGCAAATTCCGAAGCGGAAACAATATCAAGCAACTCTTCAATGGAAAATTCCTGTCCGTTTTCATAATTCCATGATTGTGGATTGTGACATTCTAAACATTTATGAATGCATCCGGCAGCATAAATTGAAGTTCTAAATCCCGGTCCATCCACCGTGGTGTCATAAAGGATATCTAAAACTGATATTTTAGTCATGGATGATCCGATCATTTAATTCTGCCAACTTAGCAAAGTTCCACCTGTCAGTTGTTCCAACCAAATATCCCGTAATCCTTTGTAGACGGTCTATATGTGTACTTCCGCATTTTGGACATTCGTCGAGTTGTGAGGAAGCATTTTCATATCCGCATTGTAAACATCTGTTTCGTGTGTGGTTAACAGAAGAATATCCCATATTATATTTATCCATCATATCTACAACTGTCATAATTGATTGTGGATTGTGTGTGGCATCTCCATCAATTTCAACATAAAAAATATGTCCACCTCTGGTTAATTCATGATAGGGTGCTTCGATTTGTGCTTTTACATGTGCACTGCATTTATAATATACGGGTACATGATTTGAATTGGTATAATATTCTCTGTCTGTTATTCCCGGTATAATTCCGAAATCTTTCTTATCCTTACGAGTGAATTTTCCTGCAATGCCTTCGGCTGGCGTCGCAAGTATACTATAATTATGCTGGTAGGTTTCTGAAAAGATCAAAGATTTATCTCTCATAAATGTCACTATCTCTAAACCTAATTTTTGGGATTTTTCGCTTTCTGCATGATGTTTTCCTATCAACGCTACTAAAGCTTCTGCCAGTCCTATAAAACCAATACCTAACGTTCCTTGATTTATAACTTTTTCAATACTTTCTTCAGATTTTAGTTTTTCTGCACCATTCCATAAAGTTGACATAAGTAAAGGAAATTGCTTTGGTGCTGCGGTTTTTTGAAATTCAAAACGTTGATGTAATTGCATAGCAGCAATGTGCAAGGTATCTTCCAATTTTTTAAAAAATTCATGAATACGTTCTGATTCATTTTCTATCTCACGACTTTCTAATGCTAATCGGACCAAGTTTACTGTTGTAAATGAAAGGTTACCTCTTCCTATCGAAGTTTTTTCTCCGAATCTATTTTCAAAAACTCTAGTACGGCACCCCATAGTTGCCGTTTCATATTGATATCTCGCAGGATCAGTTGATTCCCATTTTTCGTGTTGATTAAATGTAGCATCTAAGTTGAGAAAATTTGGAAAAAAACGACGAGCGCTAACTTTACAAGCTAATTTATACAGATCATAATTGGTGTCTTCCGGTAAATAGCTTACCCCTCTCTTTTTTTTCCATATCTGAATAGGAAATATTGCTGTTCCCCCATTCCCTACTCCTTCGTCTGTACTTTTTAATAATTCTCTTATCACACACCTTCCTTCTGGAGAAGTATCTGTCCCGTAATTAATAGAGCTGAATACCACTTGATTTCCTCCTCTCGAATGTATGGTATTCATATTATGAATGAATGCTTCCATAGATTGGTGCACCCGACTCACGGTTCGATTTATGGCATGTTGTACAATTCTTTGATCGCCCTGTTTATCGTCTAATCCTTCCTTTATATAATCTTTAATTTCATAGTTATATAAATGCTCATAATTTTTTCCGTTAATTTGCTCTAATATTTTGATTTCTTCTATATAACTTTTCCTTACGAAAGGTGCTAAATAAAAATCAAATGCCGGAATTGCCTGACCACCATGCATCTCATTCTGTGCGGTTTCTAATGAAATACAAGCCAGCATACTTGCAGTTTCAATTCTTTTTGCGGGTCTAGATTCTCCATGTCCTGCAAATAAACCGTTTTGTAATATTTTATTTAAAGGGTGTTGTACACAGGTAAGACTTTTAGTGGGATAATAATCTTTATCGTGTACGTGTATATAATTCGATTGTATTGCTTCTTTTGCTTTAGGATCTAAAAGATAATCATCAACAAAAGGTTTAGTAGTCTCACTTGCAAACTTCATCATCATACCTGCAGGAGTATCTGCGTTCATATTTGCATTCTCCCTCGTTATCTCATTTGATTTCGTTTCTATTATTTCTAAAAACATATTACAAGTTTTCGCTTTCCTTGCAACATTTCTTTGATCTCTATAGGATATATATTTTTTTGCAACCTCTTTACGTGGGCTTTTCATTAGCTCCATTTCTACCATATCCTGTATATCTTCAACGGTCATCTCTTTTTTTCCCTGCGAAAATATTTCATCAGTAATTTTTTGTATTAAAAAAGAATCCACTCCGTTTTTTGTGCTTTGCATCGCTTTACTGATTGCATTAAAAATCTTGTTTTTATTAAACTCGACAACACGTCCATCTCTTTTAATAACTGTCTGAATCATTTTATGTTTAATTTAAAATATTATACTGAAATTATGCGTAACATTTAATTAGTATAGAATTTATTTAAGTACTATTAAAAGTTTAGCATGGAAAGCACGAATACAATATTTGACGATTTAATTATTGTATTTAAATACTATAAATAAATATAGTAGAAGATATTTGACTGTCAAATTTCATGTATTCGAAACGTAGCTTATATTTGTATTACAAAGTTAATTTTAATTTAGCATAGCTTTTTTTATTTAAAGATTTTATTTTCAACATAATTATTTCTTATGATATTATTAAAAAAAAATATAATTAGATACTGATAATTAAGATTATTTATTGAAAACAGAATGAGTTGAAATAATAAATATATTGATAGTAATAGATTAATAATAAACTAAATAAAGTTATCAACACCTATTTTTTTTTAGCTAAATTATTTTGTTATATTTGAGATATGAAAAAAATTATTATATTGTTATTCTTATCCCTTTCTTTGACTTCTTATGCTCAGGATAAGAAACTTACGTGCCTCGATTTTAATAAAGGTGAATTTAGAAATGTTAGCCCAAATCCTAATTTAAATTCAATAATTATAAGAATGGGAAATAGGCAATTGGAAATTACCAATGGGGTACAATCTTATAAGAGGATTGAATGGTTAAATGATTGTGATTATGTTTTATTTTTTTCTAAAAAGGAGGCCAAAAAAGATAATTTTAAAAAGTATATAAATAAAAATGGCGGAATAAAAGTAAAAACTGTTAAAATAGAGAACAATGTCTTATATTATAACACATATTATTATGAAAATAAAAAAGAAGTTGTTGAAGAAGGAAGATTAATGAAAACCAGTAATCATGCTTCTTTTAGATAAAATTAGCAATAATGGGATGGAAATGCAATTTTTGGATCGATGTTTAAAATTTCTACTTTTACATAAGACAACAAATAACCGGATCCATAAGAAAAAAACTGGATAAAGGTTGATACTAATGATAGCAATCCAATTTTCAAACTCCTATTTCTATAGCTTGAATCAATTAATATAAGACAACAATAAAAAACTAACGGTAAAATAAACCAATATTCTATAAAAGATAATAGAACAGATATAACCGTAAAAATCATAAATATAGAGGGAAACCAAAATGTAATCTTTTTAAATTTTGGATGTCTTTGGTTTAAAATTGGACGAGCAATTCCAAAATGATAAATTTGATTGGAAAATTTTTTTAATGAGGATCTTCTTTTATGAAAAACTTTACAATCAGGAAAAAAACTTGTGTTATATCCTTTTTCCCATAAAGCAAGGCTTAAATCAGGATCCTCCCCTACTCTCAGCTCTGAAAATCCTTTTACATCATCGAAAGCTTCTTTAGAAATTCCCATATTGAAACTTCGTGGTTGAAATTTATTTACTGATTTTTTATTTCCTCGTATTCCACCGGTAGTAAATAATGAGGTCATGGAATAGGATATAGCTTTTTGTAAATCCGTAAAATTTTTATCGGCAGAATCAGCCCCCCCCCACGCATCTACATAATTACGTTTAAGTTCATTGCGTACATTTTCGATGTAATTTGTGGGAACAATACAATCAGAATCTAAAAAAATATAATAATTACCTGATGCATGTCTTGCCCCATAGTTTCTTGATAAACCGGCTCCAGAATTATTTTTGTAAAAATATTTTATATCTAATTCATTTGCGTAGGAAGAAACTATAGTTTCAAGTTTTTTTTCTGATCCATCATCAACTACAATTATTTCAAAGTTTTTGTCAGTTTGTTTAATCAAACTGTACAATAGTTCTTGGAGTTCTTCTTTTCTATTATATATTGCGATTATGATAGTAATTTTTAAACGTTGATTCCCATGCATTGTTATTTTTTTTAGATTAAACATTAATTCGTTCAATTTCAGCGCCTAAAGCTCTTAATCGATCATCAATGTTTTCATACCCTCTATCTATTTGATAAATATTATGAATTCTACTTGTACCTTTTGCAGACATGGCAGCGATTAATAATGAAATACCGGCTCTAATATCTGGTGAAGTCATAATTGTACCTCGTAAAGGTACTTTATGGTTTAGTCCTATAACGGTAGCCCTGTGCGGGTCGCAAAGAATAATTTGTGCTCCCATATCGATTAATTTATCAACAAAAAACAATCTACTTTCAAACATTTTTTGATGAATAAGAACACTTCCTTTAGCCTGCGTAGCAACCACTAAAATAATGCTTAATAAATCTGGTGTAAATCCAGGCCAAGGCGCATCAGAAATTGTCAAAATCGATCCGTCAATAAAATTTTGTATTTTATAATGTTCTTGTGAGGGAATGTGTAAATCATCTCCTATTTTATCTATTTGAATCCCTAATCTTCTAAAAGTATCCGGAATATTTCCTAAATTTTCCCAACTTGCCTCTTTAATTGTAATCTCTGATCGAGTCATCGCCGCTAATCCGATAATACTTCCAATCTCAATCATATCAGGAAGAACAGTGTGTTCTGCACCGTTAAGTTCAGATACTCCGTAAATAGTCAAAAAATTAGATCCGATGCCTTCAATCTTCGCTCCCATTTTTAAAAGCAACTTACATAACTGTTGTATATACGGCTCGCAAGCGGCATTGTATATTTGCGTTTTTCCTTCAGCTAACACGGCTGCCATAATAATGTTAGCGGTACCCGTAACTGAAGCCTCTTCTAAGAGTAAATAATTTCCTTGTAATTTTTTTGCTTTAACGGAGTAAAATTTTTCCTCTTCGTCGTATTCAAATTCCGCTCCTAAATCAATAAATCCGTTAAAATGAGTATCTAATCTTCTTCTTCCAATTTTATCACCTCCTGGTATAGGAATATATGCCTCTCCAAATCTGCTCAACAAAGGGCCTAATAGCATGATGGAGCCTCTTAACTGTGCTCCGTTTTTTCTAAAATCTTTACTTTTCAGAAATTCAAAATCAATTTCTTCAGAACAAAATGTATAATCTCCTTTAACATTCCTGGTTACTTTAACCCCAACAGTTTTTAAAATTTCAATTAAAATTAATACATCCTGAATTTCCGGAATATTTTTTATCCTAACGGATTTTGAGGTAAGCAAAGTTGCACATATGACTTGAAGAGCTTCATTTTTGGCACCTTGCGGATAAAATTCTCCATGAAGAGGTTTTCCACCACAAATCTGAAAAGTATTCATTATTTATTTTTATTTTTTGAAAAATTATTCTTTTTTTGGTTTCTATAATTATTATTTCTATTTTTATTTTTATATGTCAAATTTGAATTATTTTGTATTGGTATATTCACTAAAGGATCTTTGGAATTTAATTTTAATGCACCATTTGACAATTCTTCTAAATGATTTACTATAACTTCATCTTCTACCTGATCTTTGTTCCATTTCAGATAATTTTTTTTCATTTGATTGGCTATAACATATTTTAATCCTTCCTTTTTATCGCCTTCTTCCCAACTTCGCGCTATTTCAATCATTTTCTTCACATTAGTACCGTAATATCTGTATTTAGATTCATTACTAGGATATCCCATCTTTTTTGGTTTAGTATTCATGTCTGACTTAGTTGGGATAGGATAAGGAGATTCTACTTCTAATTCAAAATTAGCCATTATAAAAAGTTGATCCCATAGTTTATGCTGGAAATCTGGTACATCACGTAGGTGTGGATTTAGATCACCCATTACATCTATAATAGATCTGGCAAATTTATTTCTTTCGTTATCATCTTTTATCGTCATACAATGGTCTACCAATTGTTGTACATGTCTTCCGTATTCAGGAATAATTAATTTTTTTCTTTGAGTATTATACTCCATAATTTTAATTTAAAATTAATATTGCAAATATATATATTATGTAAAATTTTTTAAGGAAAAGCTTATAATCTTATTCCTTCTTTTGTAAGTAAGGTCTTATTACAAACCCTTTATATATTATGAAAAAAGTTATCACAAAGTAATTTAAAATTCTAAAATTCTAAGTTAGATTCCACACGTTTTATACCTTATTATCATAATGGAAAACTATTATTATTTTTCATTATCCGTAAAACTTTTAGTTGAAAAAATTATATTTTTTTAATACACCTTTGGAAATTATTTAAAAAAGGAACGATAGTTTTAGCAGATAAGATGTCTAATTTTACAGATTACAAATGTAATTATATTTCTTGATATTTTGAAATTCTTTGTCATTTATTTATTTGCTTTTTTTATAACAAAGAGTAATTTATTACGAATAAATTTAATCATTATCAGAAAATAGGTTTTTATTATACCAAAATATTAAAAAAATAATAATTGTAAAATTATCTTATTTTTTCTACTTATTACGGAATAAAACTATATAAAATTAAATTAAAAAAACTTTAAAAACATTCATATAATAATTTTAATAAGGTTAATTAAACAAAAATTTTATGAATAAATCTTTCTTTTTTGTGCCATAAATGAAATAATACCCAACAAAATTACTGACATAGCTACTATATAGACCCACAAAGGCACGGGAACTGAATCTCCTTGCGCATAGGAATGTAATCCTGATAAATAATAGTTTACTCCGAAATAGGTCATAAGTATGGATGAGAAAGAAATTATAGACAAAAAATTAAATAAATATTTCCCTCTCCAATTGGGTATTAATCTTAAATGGAGAACTATGGCATAAATTATTATAGAAATAAGTGCCCAAGTTTCTTTAGGATCCCAACTCCAATAACGTCCCCAGCTTTCATTTGCCCATATTCCTCCCAGAAAAGTCCCTATAGTTAATAAAAATATTCCAAGAGTAAGGGATATTTCATTTACAATAGTTAATTCTCTAATTGAACTTTCAACCTTATGAGATATTCTTTTATGGTTTAGGATAAATAATATTAAAACAACAGTACCGATTAAAGCACTTAAGCCAAAAAAACCGTAACTAGAAGTAATTACAGCAACATGTATCATTAACCAATAAGATTTTAAAACAGGAACTAAGGGGGTAATTTGAGGGTTCATTTGATCTCCTCCATGAGCAAATCCCATTAAAATGACAGCCACCAAACATCCAGCTGCTGGAATAAATCCGTTCCTATTTCGATATAATAATAACCCAGCCAATACACTTACCCAACTTATAAACATAACTGCTTCATATCCATTAGACCAAGGCTCATGCCCCGATACGTACCAGCGTATTCCTAATCCAATGCCTTGTATAATTATTGCTAGAATTACAATTACTAATAAAACTTTTTCAAGTCCTGTATAGAATTTATTAGTATCTGTAAATAGTTTTAAAAAAGCAATTAAAAGTAACAATACTCCTAATAGAGCATAGAGAATCATAATTTTGAAGAAAATATTCCAATTATTATATCGGATTTCCCAATCAATTTTTGGTTTTGACGGGATAACTTCTTCCCCCCATTTTAATTGATAGTTTGTTATTTTATGAAGTGCTTCATCCGCTTGATTCCAATTCCCATCTTTTTCAGCTAACAACACGGATCTAAAATATCCACCTATTAAATTTAAAGCGGTTTCATTAGTTTTCATATCTGATGATATCCATGAAGTCCAAGTATGATTTTTATCGTTCGGAATAGGTATAAATTTTAAATACTGTCCGCTTATAATTCCTTGCATCACTTGAAGCTTGTCATTAAGCTCAATTATTTCTTTATCGTAATTAGTACGTTCAGATGGTTTTTTACTAAATGCTCGTCGAAAATCATCTTCCAACACAAAAAAGGGTGATCCGTCGGATTTTGTAATAAAAAGATTCATTAAAGAGGTATATCCTTCTTTATTAGCTTTTGTTATTTTTTTAAGCTGTTCACCTCCTCTATTTCCAACTTTAATAATAGGAACATTTGCCCAATTCATTGGATTCATAGAGATCGAAATAAAAAACTGATTGGCATCTAAATCGTAAAATTTTTCGCTTTTATATAATTTACGTAAAATTTCTAAAGCTAATGTATTTACTGGCTCGATTCTACCTTCGAAAGACTGAACTAAAAGTTCTCCAAATTTATCAGAATGTGATTTTGGAATGTTAATAGTTTTGCTAAAAGTTCTACTGTTAACTTCTTTAGAATTATTTAAATAGGTATGTTGAGAATGATCATGTCCCTGCTTTTCACTTACTTTGTTAATATTTTGAGTAAAAGCGTATTGACTTAAAAGTAGTAAAACTAGGACATGAATTTTTTTATATTCTGCAATTTTTTTTAGCTGAAGGTTCAGTTTTGAAAATCTAGTTCCTTTCCAAAACAATGTCATAAACATTCCTATTATTAAGAGAGCATAGCCTATATATGTGATTGTTGTTCCCCATAAATCGTGATTTACTGATAATATAGTCCCTTTAAGATCTGGATCAAAACTGGATTGAAAGAATCTATATCCTTTATAATTTAATATATGATTCATATAAATATTGTAGGGAATTTCCTTACCATTGTCTATAATCGAAACATGCGATTCATATGAAGATGGACTATTACTACCCGGATAATGCTCCATAGTGAATTTATTTAACTTTAGCGAAAAGGGAGAAGTTTTATATATTCGTGAACCATAACCTATCGAAATAATCAAACCATCAATATTTATTTGTTTTTGAACTCCTGTAATTCCTTTTTTACCATAAAATGAAAATTCTTTAGTCTCATGATCTGTCGTAGCTTTCATGTATACTAAATCTGGATCTTCCAAATTTTTATTTTTATCCCCTTCAAAATAGATTATTTTACCTCTTTGAGGAGGTAAAGGAATTACAAAAGTCACATTTGGAAATTGATATAGGCTTGCATAATGTAAATTCTGTTTTTTATCATTTCCATCTACTGAAAGCTCTTCTTGTGTAGTCATAATCATCCGACGTCCCATCATAGGAGATGAAATTGTAGATTCTTCATCATTAGATGTAATATTGATAGCTCCAGGTATGTTTTTATTAAAACTTATTGTGGAATTTTGCACTTGTTTTGCTGTACCCTCTTCTATATATATTGTCTCTCTTCCACCTTTACCGGAAGAGATCACTTTCAATATTTGTTTTCCAGAACCATTAAGTTGTAAGGAATCTTGAGCTCTTGGAATAAATCCAATGGACTGTAATTTTACTTTTTTTCCTTGAAAATCATAGTTCGCTAAAAACCTTTTTTGAAAGGGCTTAAGTAATAAAGGAATATTTTCTGAAGTAAATGTAAAACCGATATCTTGATAAGCCCTCGTTAAACCCGTATAATCTGATATTTGAACTTTAACATAAGTATCATCCGAAATAATTTCATCATTAACCTCTCCTTCTCTAATATGTATTTGTCCCTCATAACTGATATATCTGGTTATTGCTCCCCCTAAAAACATAAAAATAAAAGATAAATGAAAGGCTAATATAGGCCATTTATTAAAAGACCATAATTTATATTTTTTTATATTGCCGATAAAGTTTAAAATTAAGATAAGCATTATTATTTCAAACCATTTTGAATTATAAATTAATGCTTTCGCTACTGAAGTTCCGTAATCGTTTTCTACAAATGTACCCCACGCCATTGCCAAAGCGTAAATGATAAGCATAACAGCCGTTGTCTTTGTGGAAAACAACAAGTCAAGAATTTTCTTCATTGGTTTTAAGATTATTTTATACAACCTTTCAAAAATACATTAACTTGCTACCATTACAAAATCTTTATATAAATAAAATTTAAATTATAAGGTGATTAAATTGTAATAATTTTTAATTACTCTAATTCTTCTGTAGGAGTTAATTCACCCGATTGAAAAGCCCTTAAAAGAATTGCTTCCACAAAAGCATCATCTCGTATGTGGTAAGGATCAAAAGGCTCCTTTAAGTCTATATCGAATGCAACTGCTTTTGCATTCCACCAAAATGCAGACCAGCCATTTCGCAATTCTTTTATAATTTCATAAACAGTTTTGCCCGTTGAACGGTACATTAATTTTGAAAAAATCTTCCCCTCGGCTTTTGTTAATGATTTGAGTTTTCCCTCAAACTCTTCTGAAAGTTGTTTTTGTCTTTTCCTACTATATTTTTTATAAGCTGATTTATTTGAAATCATATTCAAGGTATCAGATATGTTATTATATTGTTTCAATGCTATAATAAAATAAGGGTATACTCTGAAAACTTTTTTTTTAAGCCAACTATATTGGTCTTTGTCCAATGTATTATTGAACTTTGGCATACCTTGAACGTATATAGGATTTAAAATAACTGAAATACTATCTTCAGTTATTTTATATTCAGAAGCTTCATGAAGCATGATAGAATCAGTATAAAACTGAAATTCTGTTTTTATAGCATTATTGGTCGTAGTTAATGAGTCTCTTTTTTGAGACTGAACTGTATTAAAAATTATAATAAATAAAATAGTGAAAATTCTATGGCTCATAAATTTTATCTCGTCAAAAATTATTCCTAAAATTAGTACATTTGTAAAAAACCAAGTTAGTATGATTAAAACAATTTTAGATGAGAAATCTTTAAATTTTTTAGAAAGATATATAAACACTCCTTCACCTACAGGCGCTGAAAGTAAAGGACAAAAACTATGGATGGATTATGTATCACCATTTGTTGATGAAATTCGAACAGATAATTACGGAACAGCTTACGGAATAATAAATCCGGAGGCAAAATATAAGGTGGTTATTGAAGCTCATGCCGATGAAATATCTTGGTTTGTAAATTATATTACTGAGGATGGTTTACTATATGTAATTCGAAATGGCGGTTCTGATCATATGATTGCTCCCTCAAAAAAAGTTCATATTCATACAAAGAAAGGAATTTTAGATGGAGTTTTTGGTTGGCCGGCTATTCATACAAGAAATTATACAGGTAATGAAGAACCTCCTAAGGTTGAGACTTTATGGGTAGATTGCGGTGCTACTTCTAAAAAGGAAGTTGAAGAATTAGGAATTCATGTAGGATGTATAATCACCTATCCTGATGAATTTTTTATTTTAAATTCCAATTATTTCGTTGGAAGGGCCTTAGATAATAGAGTTGGAGGATTTATGATTGCTCAGGTTGCAAAACTTATCAAAGAAAATAACGATAAACTTGATTTTGGTTTGTATATAACCAATGCAGTACAAGAAGAAGTTGGATTGCGTGGAGCAGAAATGATAACTCAAACTATAAAACCCAATGTAGCTATTGTAACAGATGTTACACACGATACTACCACTCCTATGATTAATAAAATGAAACATGGAGAAATAAAATGTGGTAATGGACCGGTTATTTCTTATGCACCTGCTGTACAAAATAATTTAAGAGAACTCATTATTGAAAGTGCCGAAAAAAATAATATCCCTTTTCAAAGACATGCTTCCAGCAGAGTAACCGGTACGGATACCGATGCTTTTGCATATTCAAATGGAGGGATTCCATCTGCATTAATTTCTCTTCCTCTAAGGTATATGCATACTACTGTGGAGATGGTTCATAAAAAGGATGTTGAAAATACAATACTTATGATGTATCATTCTTTGAAAAGTATAAAAATTAATCAAAATTTTAAATATTTATAATTACAAAGAAGGAGCTAAAATATTAGCTCCTTTAATATTCTTTGTTATTTAAAAAAACTTTTATCGACAATATAATTATACGATAGGTAATTTATAAAAAACAAATTTATCTCTTTATTTAATTAAGAGACATTTAATATATATAATATAGTTAGTTACATAAAGTAAATGGATTTTGATTATTTATTTTAAAATTGTGAGTTAATGAAGTATCTATTATTATAGGTTTTAAGAAAGTCATTCTATAATTAGATAATGTTTTTAATATTTTATCTGCTATATAAAAATAATTCTTAACTTTAAATTCATCACTAAAAAAGCACCCTTCATTAGATGTATTTACCGGTATTTTCTTAACTGTTAAATTTATGTAAGGAATTACATTGATTTTTTTTAGGAGAATTCTATTATAAATAAGATAATATTTACAATATATTTTTTCAAATTCTATTAATAAATAATTACTGATTGTAAATAATATTGTATGAACATCTTTATTATTTCCAATGACAATAAAACTGAAAAAATTTATATTAATAATATAGACATAAATTATCAATAATAAAATCAATAAATAATGATGAATTTTCATGATAATTTTCGTTAGCTCAATAAGATATTTTTAACTTATGCGCAAAATTACATAAAAATTTGTTAAAATTAATATTTTTTTTAATATTTATAATTTAATAAATACAAATACAAAAACAATATATATTATTTAAAAAATTAAATTATTTTATACTATATATATATTTATTAAAAAAATATTTATGTTAATCTATATTAATTTAATTTAGGATTTTTAGGAGAATTAACCCAAATAATATTATTTTTATCTATCTTAATCAATTGATTTTTCCATAAATTGTTATCCCATTTTAGAATATTTAATTCTTTATTTTCATTGATAAGCCAATCATCATTTGCAATTTCTCTTTCCAACTGCTGGGCCTTCCATCCGGAATATCCAATAAAAAATCGTATCTCTTCATGATTAATTAAATTTTCTCTTAAAGCAACTTTCATATCTTCAAAATCACCAGACCAATAATACTTTTCATTTATAGGTATACCTCCATCTATTATATCAGGACGAGAATGAAGAACAAAAAGATGATCTTGACTTACAGGACCTCCAATATAAACATCTATTTCAAAGTCAATATCTGGTATTATCTCAGATAGTTTTTTTGTATAAGCTTTATTAAGTATAAATCCTATTGCACCTTTATCTAATTCATAATCCGTAATATAAACAACACTTTTCGAAAAAAAATAATCCTCACTAATTGGTTTTGAAATTAATAATTTACCTTTGTAATCCATTTTTATCCTTTTATAATTTCTTTAAAAATAAAATTACATATTTTTTTAAAAATGAAAGACCTCTCTAATAAAAGAAAAATTTACAACCAAAGATATCTATCGGAGTCAGATTTAAAAGATAATCCTATGGAATTATTTAGAGATTGGTATTTACTGGCTGAGCAAAGTGATAAAATATCTGAGGTCAACGCAATGGCTCTTTCAACTGTAGAAGATAATATGATTCCAAGAACTCGAAGAGTATTATTAAAGCAATTTAGTTGGGAAGGATTTATATTTTATACTAACTATCACAGTAGGAAAGGAAAAGCTATTGAAACTAATCCAAATGTATGTCTTAATTTTTATTGGGAAGATCTTGAAAAGCAAATTATTGCGAATGGAAAAGCAGAAAAACTGCCTGCTAATTTATCAGATGGATATTTTCATTCAAGACCTCTAGGAAGTCAACTTGGAGCCATTGTATCTCCTCAAAGTGAAATTATACCTAACAGAGAATTTTTGGAAAATCAATTATATAAATTAGAAGAATCTACAAAGGATTTAGATGAAATAAAAAGACCGGATCATTGGGGAGGTTATATTGTTAAACCTTATCAAATTGAATTTTGGCAAGGGAGACCTAACCGCTTACATGATAGAATAGTATATATATTACAAGATTTTGATTGGATTATTCAAAGATATGCTCCTTAAACCTAAACAGGGTAATAATATCTATTAATAATTTATTCAATTCACATAACACTGTGTTTCCAAAATCTTAACTATAAAAATATTTCATTTATTAATTAATGAGGATCAACATCTATATCAATTTTTACTGTACGGAAAGATGATACGCTCATCAGCTTATTAACCGCTTCTCTAATATACTTTTTACTGTTTTTAGTTGATTTTATGGACGGATATTTTAAAAGAATTTTATAAATGTATTGATTATTAATTCTAGGAATTAATCCTTCTTCAGGTCCTAAAATCATAGGTTCTTGAACGTAATTTTTTAAATAATCTCCAACCATTATGGCAGCTTTTTTGACTTTATTATTATTTTTATGTTTAAAAGTTAATTCAACTAGCCTGAAATAAGGTGGATATAAATAATCTTTTCGTTCTCTTAAAATACCTTCTCTCGCTAAATTGTAATTATTTTCTCTTACAAAAAAATAAAAAGGATTTTCAGGGTCAAAAGTTTGGATTATTACTTTACCTTCTTCTCTTCTCCCCGCTCTCCCACTTACCTGAGTTAATAATTGCAATGCTTTTTCCTCTGCTCTAAAATTGGGTATATTTAAAAGTGAATCGGCTCGTATGATACCTACTAATTGCACTTCATCAAAATCAAGTCCTTTTGTTACCATTTGCGTTCCGATGAGTATATCAATTTCTTTAAGTGTCATTTTTTCAAATAATATTTCATAGGCGTGTTTACGCTTCATTGTATCAACATCCATACGGGCTATAGTAGCATCCGGAAATAGATGTTTGATTTCTTCTTCAATTTGTTGTGTACCGATACCTTTAGTTTCCAACGCATGAGAATGACAAGTTGGACATGAATTAGGAAATGCAATGGTATATCCGCAATAATGGCATCTCAAAGTTGAACTTACTTTGTGATAAGTAAGAGAAACATCGCAGTTCGGACAACTGGGTGAATGCCCACAATTATTGCATTCTAAAATGGGTGAAAAGCCACGTCGATTATGAAAAAGAATAACTTGTTTATTATTCTGTAAGCAAATATTTATTTCTTCTTGTAATTTATACGAAATGTTAGGTGAGATCGTAGGCTTACGTAATGATTCTATTTCTATATCGGGAAATTTTATTTTACCAAATCTTTCTTTTAATTCAACTAATCCGAATTTTCCCTGTTCATGATTATAAAAACTTTCCATCGAAGGAGTTGCTGATCCTAATAAAACTTTAGCTTCGTTTGAACGTGCAAGTATTTGTACGCAATCTCTTGCTTGATAATAGGGTTTTACGTCAGTTTGTTTATAAGAATTGTCATGCTCTTCATCAACTATAATTAATCCTAAATTTGATATAGGTAAAAATATTGATGATCTTGCTCCAATAAGAATCCTATATTTATTGTTCAATGTATTTTTCCAAACTTCAACACGTTCATTCTGGCTAAGTTTTGAATGATATATTCCTACATCATCTCCAAATCGTTTCTGTATCTTACTAACTAATTGTGTGGTAATTGATATTTCGGGTAATAATAAAAGTGAATTACGAGAATTTTTAATTTGTTTTTCAATGAGTTGAAAATATAATTCAGTCTTCCCAGATGAAGTAACTCCGTATAACAATACAGTCGAATACGTATTAAATTGATTTTCTATTTCTTTTAATGCTTGCTGTTGAGCGAGCGAAAGTACATAAGAATCTTCAATATGATCGTCATATTCATCTAGACGATCCTTTTGCAGTTGAAATTCTTGTAAATAATTTTTTTCAATAAGTGATTTTACCACAGAAGGAGAGGATTCATCTATCAACTCTTTTTTTTGAATAAAAGTAGCTCTCTGCTGTTGCATTTTTATAAATAATAATAAAGCTTCCCTTTGTTTTTCTGCTCTATTTATATTTACTAATGCATTTTTAAATTTTTCAGAATCTTCAAACTGTGGATTTAATCTAAGATAGGTTACTTTCTTAGGTTTATATTTTTCAATAATTAATTCATCTATTTCTATTAAACGTTTGTCGTATAAAACTTTTATTGAGGGAATAATATATTTTTTAGCAAGAAAAGCTTCAATTTCTTTTAAATTGATTGAAGTTTTTATTTCCAAGCTCTGCATAATGAAAGTTTCCTTTTCATCTAATTCTTCCCAAGGTATATTTTGAGTGGTTTTTCTAATAAATGTTTCGCTTTCCAACTTTAAAGCAGTTGGAAAAGCATTTCTATAAACATCTCCTAAAGCACATATATAATAATCTGCAATCCATTTCCAAAATTCAATTAATTTCGGGGTTACTAAGGGATAATCTTCAAGTAGTGAATAAATTTCTTTGGTTTTATATAGTTCGGGTTTTTTATTGTGAATATTTTCTACTATACCCGTATATAATTTTTTATCACCAAAAGGCACTACAACTCGCTGTCCTATTTGAATATGATTTTGTAACTCTTTAGGTATGTGATAAGTAAAAACACCATCTAATGAAAGAGGAATGATTACATTTGCAAACTCCAATTTTTAGTAATTTAAATAACAAAGATACAGATTTTAAGTTTATCCAAATTTTTCTTTTTAGAATAGTAGCTGAATAAAGATCAATATTTAAAATGAGGTTTATAAATTCTTATTGATCAAAATATTTCGATTAAATCCGGAAAATTTAGTTCTTTTTATTGCTGAATTTTTAAATAAAATTTTAAATGTTTCTTCGCTTATATCTTCCCAGTCACTTTTAGTATAGGTCAATAATTCTGGATGTGGGTCAAATCTTGCTTCCTTATGTGGCTTTGAGAACCTATTCCATGGACATACATCCTGACAAATATCACAGCCGAAAATCCAATTCTTTAATTTCCCGTTAAATTCCTCTCCAATTTGATCTTTTAATTCTATCGTTAGATACGATATACATTTTGTAGAATCAATTACCTTATCGGAAATTATAGCTTGAGTTGGACACGCATCTATACAACGGGTACAGCTTCCACAATGATTTGTTGGAAAAGCTTCATCATATACTAAATCAAGATCACATATGATCTCTCCAAGAAAAAAAAAAGATCCTTTTTGTTTAGATAATAAAAGAGAATTCTTTCCTATCCATCCCAATCCAGACTTTTGAGCCCAGGTTCTTTCCATTACAGGTGCAGAATCTGTAAAAACTCGATATGAAAATTGTCCGACTTTACTTTGTATCTCTTGTACAAGTTCTTGTAATTTCTCACGTATTACAAAATGATAATCTTCTCCATAAGCATATTTAGCGATATGGTAAGATTCTGTATTCTGTAATTTTTGAGGGTAGTAATTATATAAGAAAGAAATCACAGATTTTGCTCCGTCTACAAGCAATCCGGGATTAAGTCTTTTATCGAAATTATTTTCCAAATATTTCATATTCCCATGATATCCTTCTTTGAGCCATTTTTCTAATTTAGGGGCTTCTTCTTCCAAATATCTTGAACGAGATATTCCACAGCTTAAAAATGAAAATTCTTTCGCTTTCTCTTTTATAAAATATGTTAATTGTTCTTTATTCAAATTATTATGGTTATGCGTAAAAACATAATTTCAATAGTTAAATGTATAAAAATTTATAAATATGTAAATAATAAGGATTAGAATCGAACATATCTTTATTGTATGTAATAATTGATCCTAAAAGTTCATAATTTTTATTTGACAAGAAAAATAAAAAAGATTTTAATATATTGAGAAGCAACACATACAGTCTTTTTATTATGTAGCCCCAGGTGACATACTAGATATTTCATCTATATTTAGTGTTATTTTAATCTCCTTTTCTTCTCAAATATCCTAATATTATTCCTCTTCAAACTTCTTCCATTATTCTTCTGTAAAGTTTTTCCTTTGTAGATTTTATAGGGTTGGTTTGTATCAATCTGGGCTTTAGAATCTATAGATTCTTCTAATTCTTTTTTCTCAAAATAATCTTCTTATTGAGCAAACTTTAAAGGGTATCTTTCTCTTAACATTTTTATTTTTTCCTGAGTTTAATCAAGAGAAAGAGAGGGCTGTTAATTGAATAATAAAACTTTTTAAAGCATTACCTTAACATCTGATAATCTAACAGATTTTTTCACTATATAACACGGCAAATGGTACCTAGCCTACTTTCCCATTAACCAATCCTGACACGCTATACAATAGTATTAATGAAATCGGCTTTCTTGCAGGCATAAAAGATAATCTCAGCTATTATATGGTATGGCATAATTAAATTTGTTTTTATCTGTAAATAATCGATTTGAAAAATTATTTAAGCCGAAATATAACTATTTAGAAATCTGTTTTGTCACTATATAAAGAGTAACTTATACTTTGCATGGTACAAAATGTATGTATACATAAATAGTTCGCGATTATTTTATCTGTTTTGTTAATTCAGATGAATATATTCTCACAAGAAGGGAAATAAAATCAACAGGTAATTGCGATTACTTGTGCTGATTCTGCTCCAAATGCTTTAGAATTATTCGTTTTCATATATAATTTGATAAAAAATTTAATATTCAAATTTATTTTAATGTACTCATATCAATTACATATCGGAACTTAACTTTACCATCAAGAACATTTTTATAGGCTTCATTTACGAGTTTTCCTTCAGCTTTAATTATTTGTACTTGGGGATAAATATTATTTCTTATTGAATAATCGACCATTTCTTGCGTCTCTTTGATTCCTCCAATTTGTGATCCAAATATTTTACGATTACCTTGCCAAATAAATTTGTCAAGACTGATTGTTGGCATATTAGCAAAAGCTGGTAATCCTACTATTCCCATCTGTCCGTCATATTTCAACATTTTTAAATACATATTCATATCATATTGAGTAGGAATGGTACTAAGGATAAAATCAAATGAGTTGTTTAAATTTTTCATATCTTCTGTATTGTTTACATTCACATAACGTTTAGCGCCCATACGAATGGCATCTTGACGTTTGTCTTCTGTTATATCAAAAACTGTAACATCCGCACCAAGTGCAACAGCATATTGTACTGCCATATGTCCGAGTCCACCAAATCCTGCAATGCCTACTTTATCTCCATTTTTAACTTCTGCATACTTAATGGGTGAATAGGTTGTAATTCCTGCACAAAGCAAAGGAGCAACCTTTTCCATTTGTGCATTTGCTGGTATTTTAATAGCAAAATCTTCAGCTACTACATAATCTTTCGAATACCCTCCTTGCGTATGTTCATTGTTATTATATCTGTCAATACCATGATATGTCATTATTGGTCCTTGTTCGCAATATTGTTCGTGATCATGTTTGCAGGCTTCACAAATTCGGCAAGATCCTATCATACAGCCTATACCTGCATAATCTCCTATTTTAAATTTTGTTACATTCTTCCCAACTTTTACTACTCTTCCTAAAATTTCATGTCCGGGAACCATTGGAAACTCTTCCTTTCCCCAATCAGAATGTACATGGTGCAAATCGCTATGACAAATACCTGCATATAATATTTTTATATGTATATCATTATCTCCAATAGCATGACGTGAAAATTTGTATGGTTTAAAAACTCCGTTTTTTTCAAATACGGCAAGACCTTTGGTTGATATATGTTTTGTATTTTGAGCATTAACAGAAGTTAATATTACAAGTAATCCGATTATAGCAAATATTATATTTTTTTTCATTGTTTTTATTATTTTAAGTAATATTTCATTAAAACAGTTTATAGCATTCAGTATTCTTGGATAATCTACATACGGTATTAATTGATTCATAAGATAAACAAGCGTTTGCCTATATTTTCCACATTATTATTGGCCTTAATATGTCCTTTCTTTATTTGAGATTCTATTCCTCCTAAAGCATAATGAAAGAAATAATTGCCATCTCTCGTATTTTCATATCTAATCTGTTTGTTGATATGTAATAGCCAAAGCAATTAGCAGAAAGGTATCTCTGTATATGTAATAAATCTTTTAGAAATTTTTTATACATAGTATCAACTGCTTCTGCTCGAATAATTTCATTTTATAATTATAAAATTTGATACAAAAAATTACTCCGAATCTTATTTTATTATAAACCTGTTCTTTTTTCAAGTTCTTTAGGATAACGTTCTCCTTCTATTTTAATTTTTGATAGTGCAGCATTTATATTATGCAAGTTATCGGCACTTAGTTGAATTTCAGCTGCATTGTTATTTTCCTTCATGCGATCTTCTTTGGTTGTACCAGGTATGGGTACAATCCATGGTTTCTGAGCTAATAACCATGCTAATGAAATTTGTGCAGGAGTTGCATTTTTTTCTTGCGCAACTTGCTCTAGTAAATCTATAAGTTTCTGATTAGCTTCAAGGTTTTTTGTGGTGAAGCGAGGAACGATGTTACGAAAATCTCCCTTTTCAAAAGTTGCATTTTTTTTAATTTTACCAGTAAGGAAACCTTTTCATAACGGGCTGAATGGTACAAGTCCAATACCTAATTCTTCAAGTGTTGGAATTAGTTGTTCTTCGGGTTTCCTCCACCATAAAGAATATTCACTTTCTACTGCTGTTACCGGTTGTACGGCATGTGCTTTTCTAATGGTTTCTACTCCTGCTTCTGATAATCCCCAATGTTTTATTTTACCTTCTTTTATGAGTAATTTTATTGTTTCGGCAACTTCTTCTATTGGTGTATTTACATCTACACGGTGTTGGTAATATAAGTCTATATAATCAGTTTTTAATCTCTTCAACGACCCTTCTACAGATTTACGTATATGTGCAGGGTTACTATCCTGAATTTGTTTTCCATCTTCTAATTTAATACCGAACTTAGTTGCTATCACTACTTTATCACGTATTGGAGATAAAGCTTCTCCTACTAGTTCTTCATTTGTATATGGGCCATATATTTCTGCTGTATCAAAGAAAGTAACACCATTATCGTAGGTGGCTTTTAAGAGTGAAATACCTTCTTGTTTATTCAATGTGTTTGCATATGCATAATTTAGTCCCATACAACCGAATCCGATTGCTGAAACCTCAAGCCCACTTTTCCCTAATATTCGCTTTTTCATTTTTTTATGTTTTTAAGTTTAGATTTTATTTTTTAACAGTTGGTTTGCTAATTCCTAGATTTTCATTTTTATATAATTCAGTATTTTCTATAATTTTTGCGATAAATGCCGCAATGCTTCTTCTAGAAATAGATGTTCCTGTTTCAGGTTCACCTTTATAAGTAATGGTATAATCCACTTCATCTACATTGGTAAACCAATCAGGACGTAAAATGGTATATATCAATCCTGACTTTTCAATTATATCCGCAAGTTTCCTGTATGGTTTTAGCACAGATTTCAATGGTGAATCGTAAATACCGATAGAACTAATGGCTATAATCCTATTTACATTATTTTCTTGCATGGCTCTTACAATATTTTTAGTCATTGGCTCCAAATCGCCCGCAAGATTGAGATATACAATATCCTGTCCGGATATTGCTTTTCTTACATCTTCATAGTTCATAGCGTCTCCTTCAATCACAATGACGTTTTCTGAATTGTGCAACTTTTGTCTGTTTCTCATAAACAGAGTAAGGGAGATTCCATCTATTGAAGATATTGCATTAATAACAAATTTTGCAAGGCTTCCTGTTGCTCCAATAATAATTACTTTTTTCATATATGTTTATTTATTCGGAAAGTGAAAGCAGATCATCAGATAATCTTGCTCCTTGAATTTCTATTTTTGAAAGACCATTTTCTATTTCTCCCAAATCTTCTTTTGTAAGATCAACATTTACAGATTGTATATTATCGTTGATATATTCTATTTTATCCATTCCCGGAATGGGAACAATAAACGGTTTTTGTTTTAACAACCAAGCTAGCGCAATTTGAACTGTAGTAACTCCTTTTTTGTTCGCAATATTATTTAACAGATCAACTAAAGGCATGTTAGCTCTTATAGCTTTGGGTGTAAACCGCGGAAAAGTTGCACGCAAGTCCGTTTCTGCATCAAATGTGACATCAGCTGTGATCTTACCTGTAAGAAATCCTGTACCTAATGGTCCCCAAGGTACAAATCCGATACCTAACTCTTCGCATAGGGTAATAACTTCCAATTCCGGTTCTCTTGTCCAAATAGAATATTGATTTTGAACTGCTGTTACGGGATAAATCTTATGTGCTCTTTTGATGGTTTTAGCATTTGCTTCCGATAAACCGAAATATTTTACTTTTCCTTGTTTTATCAGTTCAGATACAGTTTCTGCAACATCCTCAATAGGTACGTTCGGATCTACACGGTGCTGATATAACAAATCAATATAATCGGTTTGTAACCTTTTTAGCGATTCGTTTACTACTTTTCGAATATGTTTAGGTTGACTGTTTACTCCTGTTTCTGATATCATACCAAATTTGGTAGCAAGAATAACCTCTTTTCGGATTGGTTTTAAAGCTTTTCCTACTAATTCTTCATTCGTAAACGGACCATACGCTTCAGCTGTATCAAAAAATGTAATTCCCTCCTCAAAGGCTGTACGAATTATTCTTATAGCTTCATTACTATCTACAGGCTTTCCCGTACCAAAACTTAGGTTCATACACCCCATCCCTAAGGCCGATACTTCAAGGTCACCTAATTTTCTCTTTTTCATTTTATATTTTATTAATTAGAATTTTTTTGTATAGTTTTATTTTCTATTGTAAATTTCTGAAGTATAAGTAAAGATATTATTATACCAATTACTGCATTCTATACCATTAATACTGATTGTGAATTGTAAGACTTTTTAATAGCTATTTATTACATAAATTTATGCCATAAAGACAATAGAATTATGGATAAGATTGTTAAACTAGATACTGTTAGCCACTATAATAAAATGCGTGGGGTTGAAACTTTTCACCCACTTATTACTGTCATTGATTTAAGTCAGGCACAACCAATGCCCGCCCAAACTTTTCATTTCGGTTTATATGCCGTTTTTTTAAAAGAATTGAAGTGCGGTGAGCTAAAGTATGGACGTTGTAATTACGACTTCGAAGAAGGTACCCTCGTCTTTATCGCACCCGGTCAGGTAATGAGTGTACAACCTAGTGTAAAGACATTTGAGCCTAAGGGATGGGCTATTTTGTTTCATCCGGATCTAATTAAAGGAACAGCTTTAGGAAAATGCATTCACGATTACTCTTTCTTCTCTTACAATGTTAATGAGGCCTTACATTTGTCTGAAAGAGAGAGAAAGATTGTTTTAGATTGTTTTTCAAATATACAATACGAAATGGAACGAGATATTGATAAACATAGTAGAAAACTAATTGCATCTAACATTGAATTATTTTTAAACTATTGTACTCGTTTTTATGATCGTCAGTTTATCACAAGAGATAATTCGAACAAAGGCATTTTGGAGAGGTTTGAAAAATTATTAAAAGACTACTTTGTTTCTGAAAAGCCGCAAAATATTGGATTACCATCAGTTGGATATTGTGCCGAAATATTAAATCTATCTCCCAACTATTTTGGAGATTTGATAAAAAAAGAAACCGGTATATCTGCTCAGGAATTTATCCAAAATAAAGTGATAGACGAAGCGAAGGAACGAATATTTAACATGGATAAATCAATAAGTCAAATTGCTTATGGGCTTGGATTTAAGTATCCTCAACATTTCAGCCGCCTTTTTAAGCAAAAAGTTGGGATATCACCATTAGAATATCGAAGCATGAATCATAACTAAAGTCTGTTTTAAATTTTCTTAAGTATCTTATATTATTAAAAAGCGACTTATTTTTGTGAATTTTAAAAATAATATTTGTCTTACTAAAATTGGTGATAATACCTTTTCTATTTTATAAGTACTTTGTAATATAACATTCTACCCCTTTATCTATCTTTTTTCATTTTAGTTAGGTAATTTTTTTATTTAAGAACGATAGTACTTATTGCCTAGGCACAACTTTTCTAATATATATTCAGTAGTTCTTTGTAAATCTATAGAACAATGTTTTTTCAAAATAAAGTTCATGTAAAATAATTTTAATTTCTTGTTCCATTTCTTCTTTTTTCCAATATACAATGAAATTTACCTTATCACTTCATATTTTTTTCATTTATATTTCAATTTTCCCAAATAGCCTTGCCAGATAATTAATCATTTTTCCATTCCATATTTGGATTACGTTTTTGATGATTAAAAAAATATAATAAACTAAAATAAGTTGTATTAAAATCCACAACTATAGATTTTGGAAATAGTCCTGCCTGACCACCTGTTACTACTTCTATTTCTTCTTCGCTATTAGGAAAATCTTTATTAATTAGATTATAGAAATCTTCATTATCTCCTTCTATATAAGTAACTACAAATTTATCATTTCCACCACCTATCATTAAGGCATTATCTTTACCATTTGCAACTAATTGAGTAATAGTTTTTCCATTTAATAATTTTAGATTATTAAAAACATCTTCATCAGATTTTACAAGAGTTTCATCCCCTTTATTAATATTATTTTCCCATTTATCTATACTGAATATCATAATAACTTTTATTATTGGATGAAATATTCATTAAAAGTTTTCATAGATTCTATTTAAACTTATCTGGATATCTTTCTTTCATTTTATTCAAAAATTCTTTAGTAAAAGGGGCTCTTATAGGACTTCTCAAATGACTTATTAAGTATTTTAAGGCATTACCTTCCCATTTTCCTGACGCATTTAATTCTATTAATAGTTTTAAAAATTTATCATATTCTTTCCATTTACTTAAGTTTCTTTTGTTTAATGAAATACCATTATATTTATATAAGGGATTATTTTTATCATCTGTTAGATAAAACACATTAATTAGATTATCCGGATGCCCAATATTTTCTAAACTCAAATCTTCTCCTGTTATATAATCCACATTATTTTGAGATTGATATTTTTCAAATTCTTTCATCCTATCTAACACTTTTTGTTTTAGAGGATGCTCCTCAAAACATTCTTTATGGACTATAGCATCATTAAATATAGCTAGAGGTTTATTCTCATTAGGTTCTATTCCATAAAAAAACAATGCATCCTCTTTATTCACTTCTTTATTGCATAATCTACAATACAATTTTTGTCCTTCTATTAATATCATAATTTTTATGAAAAAACAATTAAATAGCTCTTAATTCAACTTTATTTAACTCTAAATCAATATTCTTAAGTTTCTCTAATTTTGTAGTTGTTTGCAATGGGATTTCGTCTAAGTTTTTTGATTAACTTAATAACGATAATTCTTTTAAGCTCTCTAATTTTTCATGAATTCGACCATTAAGATAAATTTCCCATTTATTATTAGCTAATAAATTATTATTATATTCATTCCTTTTAACTGCAAGAGTAGTTAAACCATTTTCTAAATAAAATATTCTTAGAATTCTCATAATCTAATCCCATATCTTTAAGTTTTTCTAAAATTTGAACATCCTTATCACATAAACCAAGCATTCTTTGATGTCTAATCATAAAATCTTTGACATGACCTTCAGCAGCTTTACTCGGATTTTCTCCTAATAAAATACTCATCAGATCTTCTGCAACTAAATAATCAAGCATTCTTTTAGCTTCAGAACCTTCTGTTGCAATTTCTATTCTTCTTTTCTTTTTTGCCATAAGTTTTAATAATTCATTTGAAGCTTTTTTTAATCTAAATTCATAACTTATATGTTAGTCAATTTGTATTTTTATATTATATTTCCCCAAATATTTTTATCAAAAAAATCTTCTATTTTTTCTTCCTCATCATCATCCGGTTCAAAGGAACAAATAAAATTGACATCATTTAAATGTTTAATAAAATCAGAGTCTATTTCAAGATTAGGATATTTCTTTAAATAATAAGGGAAATAATTAGGCCAAATCCATTCTCCATCTGTTTGGTAACCTATATCAGGCAGAGGTAATCCTTCATCATCATCTAAGAATACAAGTGGATCGGCAAAATAATGACCTGATTCCAAATAATTAATTATTTTATCTAAATTAGAATAAGCTCTTGGTGCGCTTATCATAGTTTTTAAATCTTCTGAACCTTTATAAGTTTTGTCATATAATGTTAAAAATCCTACTGTTTTCATTTATATTTAAACTTACCAAATATTACTAAAGAAATAATCACTCACTTTTCTTATTTGATTCTCATCTGGTTCTATATAGATAAAATCTTTTTTATTTAAATAATCTAAAAATCCTTTATCTATCTCATAATTAGGGTATTTTTGAAGATAATAAGCAAAATAATTTGGCCAAATCCATTCTCCATCTGTTTGATAGCCTAAACCAAACATTGGTTTTCCTTCGTCGTCATCCAATAATAATTGAGTATCAGCAAAGTCATGTCCTAATTTTAAATACTCTATTATTTTGTCTAAATAGGTATATACTCGTGTACTTTTTATCAAATCATTTAAGTCTTGTGCTTCCTCACAATGGTCATGTAATGTTAAAAATCCTATTGTTTTCATTTATATTTAAACTTACCAAATATTGCGAGAAAAATAATCACTTGCCTTTCTTCTTTGACTTTCATTAGGCTCTGTATAAAGAAAAGATTTTTCATTTAAATATTCTATAAATTCTTTATCTATCTCATAATTAGGGTATTTTTTTAAATAATAAGGGAAATAATTAGGCCAAATCCATTCTCCATCTGTTTGGTAACCTATATCAGGCAGAGGTAATCCTTCATCATCATCTAAGAATACAAGTGGATCGGCAAAATAATGACCTGATTCTAAATATTGTATTATTTTATCTAAATTAGAATAAGCTCTTGGTGTACTTATCATAGTTTTTAAATCTTTTGAACCTTTATAAGATTCATCATGTATCGTTAAAAATCCTATTGTTTTCATATATCAATTATTATTCAGGATAAAATATTCTAAAATGTCCATTACCTTTGACAATTATTACTCCTGCATCATCAACAGCCACTAAATCCGTAGGAGCAACTACTTTAGATTTAGATAAATTTGCCAGTTGCTGTGCTGCACCATCTAATTCTTTTCCCGTACTACAAGATATTAATCTTATAGGTGTTCCTTGTTTATATCCGTTATTGATTAACCTTGTGTACAATTGTGTTGCATCAATCAATTCTCCTTTTACTGGTTCAAACATATATGGATAACCATGTGTCAAAACATCATAGTAATGAGGAGAAGGATGATTTAACAACCTTTCTTTATTTCTTAAAGTACGAACATCATCACCCCAACTAATAAATCCTTTTCCACCCATCCAATCTCGTCTCCCCGTCTTTACCAATCCTAAAGCTCCTGCTTTGAGCTTACTCATCCAGTTAGAGGCAGTTGCTGCTAACTGTGCCAACCGTTCAGCTCCGATTAAGGCTTTTGCCCCTGTGGTTGCTCCTTTAAGGACTAATCCTGCTCCTTTGGTTCCTGCTAAGGCTTCTACTACTGCATATTGAAGTTGTCCATAACTTTCTCCAACCTCACCCATATTCCCCCTCTTTACATCTTCCCAAGCCTTTCCTGCGGTTTTCTTTACTCCATCTACCAAATCATCTTTGGTTTGTTTAAAGTCTGTACCAAAAACATTGTCTAAAGATTGTAAAGTTGTATCACCCATCAACATCCCTGTCACCGGACTGGAATAAGCTGCTCCTATAACTGCCAGTTTTCCCATTCCTTTCCATGTATCTGCCTTCCACATATCAGAGGTAAGGAAATTCCAAGTACCTTCCATCCCTTTTTTAAATCCCCGTCCTACTCCTTCGGTAAACTTGTTATCATCCGCACAAAACAAATCTATCACTTTTCCAAAAGGGGTAGTTAAAACTG
>NZ_CAMLFD010000006.1:0-106027 GCF_946479295.1 uncultured Apibacter sp. | reverse complement strand
CCAGTGGCAATACAATGTTTATGGATGGTAAGGGAAACATAAAAGTGAATGCTCCGGAAACTATATTTATGGATGCTAAAAATATAATGGTTTCAGTTTCGCAGGATATAAGCATGAGTGCCGGAGGAAATATATCAACAATGGCCGGAAATGATTATAATTTATCTGCTACTAATATTTTTGAAAGGGCTAGCTCATGTAGAGAAAGTAAAGCAAAGGAATTGATTGAAACTTCGAAAAAAAGTACTTATAGTACTGATGAAGATATAATTAATTTAGAAAGTGGTTCTTTAGTAAAATCGAACAGTGCACAACAAACCAGTTTATACTAAAATAATTATAAAATGTCTAAAGGCAAAATAATACGTATTATAGGAGGTGAAAGTGTAAAAAAAGCTAAAAAATCTATAACTCTTACTGCAACCAAAGGCGATTTGACTTTTAATTCTCCCCAAAAGGTGCTAATGAACGGAAAACAAAGTGGTGTACTATATTTGAATAATTATAAACCACCGCTACCTTTACGAGTAGTAAAATTGGACGGACCTTATGATGGGCAAGATAAAAAAGTCGATATTATAAAAGATAATATACAATATATATATAAAGTTATTCAGTTTAATCGAATTCCTAAAAAGTCAGAACTTAAAGATTTAAAATGGGCTACTCAATTTGATGATGGTGAACTCTATACAGATCATCCTATTTCGAAAGGGAATAAAAAAGTAAGTTTTAAAATATCTGGAAATTCTAAAAAAACAAGATTTACTGTTTATGCATATTTTAAGAAGCCATCGGAAAAAGTATCTGTAACTAATTTAATTGAGGGTAAATATCCTAAATTATATATTTCAACACAAAAGACTGGATATACCATACAAAAATTATATGGGCACCCTGCAGCTACAAGTGCTTTATATACCTATGAGCCTGCCGTTGTGGTTTCTACATATCGAGCTTACTTAAGATTTTTTGAAAATGGAGAGACTAAAGATATTATAGAATTTAATGTTACCCGAGACGCATGGTATTATTTAGGAGAGAAAAATGGTAAAGCACATTTACTAAATAGAACTTTTGAGCCTTTAGATGGAAATAAAAATCTTTATTACACAGAAGAAGTTAAATTCCCTTCAAAAGCTCCGAACGATTGTAAAGGATATTTTTTAATGCAGAATAAGTCCAGGACAATTAAGGCTGAACCTTTTGAAACACAAATAGATATAAACGGAATCTCAATAGGGGATAAAAGAAAACAACCGAATAAAGCCCATAATGTGATGTTACATATTGGAGGTGTATACAGATTAGATACAAAAGGAGCAAAAATGCAATGGTTAGGTGGCTCTTTAGGATGTTTCGCTTTTATTCCTGCCAATGATATCTATCAAACAAAGGCATTAGCAAAAAAAGCATCTAAAGATGATGATTATGATGATGATACAAGTAATGCTCATTGGCTGAAAATAACCAATAAAATATCTGAATTGAAAAATGAAGACCCATCGAAAAGATTTTATATTATCATAAATAAACGATCCACTTGGACAAAAACAAAAGAAATTGATTCTGAAGAAATTTTACATGAATAAGAAAGGATTCCCATTAAAGTTAATTATAATCATTTTAACAATTATAATTGTTTTTCTTAGTCTATACTCTTTTGTATTGATAGGTTTTAATTTGCAAGATTATATAGCGTTAAATGATTATGCTGGTGATGAAAAAGCAATGACTGCCTATTTATTTGAACAGGGGATATTTTTAATACTAATTGATGTTTTTTTAATTATAGCTTTATTTTTTATAGCAAAAAATGCAAAAAAGTAAATCAAAAATAATACAAAATAAATCTTGGAATAATATGCGTATATCTTTATAGTAGAGCATATTTTGGATGTAACAGAATGATCTTAAAAAAACAAATCAAAGTTTACTTTGATAAGAGGATTAGCTGTTTTACCGAATAAAATACAATTCTGAGGGTATTTATCAAAAAGAATTATCTTATAAATTCACCTCCTTTCAATGATCTCTCACTTCGTTTATTATAATCTATATATCCTTTAATTATAAGTCTAGGTAATTATTAAAAAATAAATATGGAGGCTTTGTGGAAAGTTTTAGAGAAGAGCATGAGAACGCAATTGAAGCATAAAAAAATTGAAAGAGAGATAAAGGAAGAATTCTTTTGGCTAGGGGTTATTATAAAACCAGAAAGAAAAACAATGTCGTTGGAATGTACTTAAAGCAGGGACATATTTTTTAGAGCCTATGCAGATGAAAATTAAAGATAATGAGATTATATAACGATCTATTGGAATCTCAAAACATTGGCAGTATAGTTTTATTGAAAATAATCAATCAATTGTTAAAATTAAAAAAATATTCTCCCTTATTCGCTTTTAGAGAATATAATGAAGCCTATTGATATAATCAAATGTTTATAAAGAAATTAATACACTATTAGGATACCAAAAAAAGTATGAAATAAATTTGAAAAGAATAATTATTATAACCTATCCAACTGGAAAGGATGGTATAAAAATGCAGAATAGGAAAAATATATGTTTGGAGATGACCAATCATTATCAAATGATCCAAAGACGATATATTATTTATATAAATTTACTTATTATAAAAACCTTTATTCAAAATGAAATAAATAATATTTCAATATTGTAAGGTAAAAAAGGATAGATTAGTATTATTGCAATCGCGACTTTAAAGTAAGAAGAGGTAAGATCATTAATAAAAATCATAAAAGGGAAGTATATAAGGATATTTAAATAGTTTTAGATAGAGGTTAAATCTAGATATTACTAAAATTTTAGATATGCGGAATCAATAAAAAGAATCTTAAATTAACTTTTTTAGCTCATATAGATGTGGAATTTTTTCACAACATTACATACAAAAAAATAAATATTTATTTAGTAAATCTATTTATAAAGATAGGGACTTTATTTTGTTGGTAAAAAAAGACAATATTTTCAGTCTTTATGGTAAATTAACAATTGTCTCTAAACAGATTTACCCTCTATATAATTATACCATCCTCAAATATAGTTTCGAGTGGATAAGTAGAATGAGAAATCTGTGTCAAATAGGTCTTCAGATTTAAATAGATAATATGAAATTCTGAGCAGAATATTTTTCAAAAACATTAAAGAAGAAATTAAATGAAGTAATCTGACTTTGTTTGAGAAAATGGAAAATATTTTGGCTTTAGGCTAGACTGCTAAATGAATATCCAAAAGAACAAAAATAAGAAACACTTACAATAGGATAGGATGGTCAATCCGAAAAAAGTTTTTGAAAGGCGAAGTAATTTTATAGAAAAATCCAGATGTAAATATCGCTTTTCTTGATAAGATAAAATAATTTATAAATCATTAAAATGAAAGGATTGATATATAATTGCATCTCCGATAATCCATTATTTGATTATATAAAGGTCGCTGAAATTGTTATATGAACGAATCCTCAAATATCGGGAAATATCATTGTAATAAAATACAAATAACTCTTAAAATTACAAGATATTAAACTTCAGCTAATAAATTTTATTTTTAATAGATTATTCTTTAAATATATATAAGCTTAGATACGGGAGATATGACGACGGAAAAACTTTAAAAATAAAATTAGAAAATAAAAGGATTAATAGAAAGATAATTAAGAATAAAATTTTTAAATAATAAAATACAGATTATGCTTAATCGTTTAAATGAAAAAATGTTTGGTCTATTAAATTGATATATGCTAAATAATAATATCTATATTATGTTATTTTTTTATTTGTAGTTAAATTATATGTGTTTATTATTTTTTAATAGTTTAAATTATCTTAATGTTGTAATTTTATTATTTAGGTAGATATTTAATATTTCTAGATAAGAAAATAGTGAAAATTTAATCATAAAAATATATTGATTATATATCTTTATATTTTTGATTTTATTTTTTTAATATGATATATTTCATATTTCGATATTATTTATCTGAGTATTTATATTTATAAAATTAATTTATTTTGAATCAATTTGTTATTATATAAGTGTTTTTAAGGGGAATATTATTTTTAAGACTTTTCTTTTTTTTTAAATATTTTATAAAAAAAAAATACCATTACGGGATTCCTCAATTTAGATTAATAATAATAGAATATATTTGTCATGTACAAATTTTAGAATTATTAAGCACCTATTGTTATGATTTAGCAACTAATTAGTGTAGTTGGGGCTCTCTTTTTTAAAAGAGAGCCATTTTTATTATCAATTTAATTATTTAATTTAAAGGATTAAACAAGTAGTTTAATCCTTTAAATATATGTTGTTTCAAGTTGTTTCAAATTAATGAGTATTTTTTAATAAAATGATAATAAAACGATAATAAAAAAGATAATTTTAAATTTTAATATATTCCAATTGAATATTAAATTGATATTAATAAAAATTAAAATATTAAATAAATAATTTTTATTCATGTATTGAAAAAAATTATATGAATTATTTCTTTTTAACAGTTTAAAAGTAAAAATAATAATCAATTATTTAGAATGTATATAAATATTTGTCAAATAAATTAAAAAATGCACATATTAATTTTAAAATTGTATATTTAAAGGCATATGAAAAATATCATGGCTTAACACTACCTTAGACCAAAGCTTATAATTAGGCATTAGGTAAGTTAAGTTAATTTGTTAAAGTACAATAAAGCATAAAATAAAATTACTATATGATTTTTGATTTAGATATGATTAAAACGGTGTACAGCCGTTATCAGTCGAAGGTTAATGCCGTTCGAGAATTAGTAGGCAGGCCTTTAACCTATTCTGAGAAAATATTATATTCACATTTGTTTGAAAAAAATCCGTCTGAAGCATTTATTAGAGGTGAATCTTATGTTGATTTTGCTCCGGATAGAGTCGCAATGCAAGATGCAACCGCTCAAATGGCCTTACTTCAATTTATGCAAGCGGGAAAAAAGAAAGTAGCTGTTCCTTCTACAGTTCATGCTGATCATTTAATTCAAGCAAGAGTTGGGGCGGATAAAGACTTACAGGAAGCAATTAATAAAAATAATGAAGTTTATAATTTTTTGTCTTCTGTTTCTAATAAATACGGAATAGGATTCTGGAAACCCGGAGCAGGAATTATACATCAGGTCATTCTTGAAAATTATGCATTTCCTGGTGGAATGATGATAGGAACAGATTCTCATACACCTAATGCAGGAGGCTTGGGAATGATAGCAATCGGAGTAGGAGGAGCAGATGCAGTAGATGTTATGGCAGGGATGTCCTGGGAACTAAAATTTCCAAAATTAATAGGTATCCACTTAAAAGGAAAACTGAATGGATGGGCTTCATCTAAAGACATAATATTAGAAGTTACCGGTCTTCTAACTGTTAAAGGCGGCACAGGATGTATCATAGAGTATTTTGGGGAAGGTGCTGAGTCTTTATCAGCTACTGGAAAAGGGACTATTTGTAATATGGGGGCAGAAGTAGGAGCAACTACTTCTATATTTGCTTATGACGAAAATATGTCTAAATATTTAAAAGTTACCGGTCGTACTGAAGTTGCTGAAATGGCGGATAAAATAAAAAATGATCTTCGTTCTGATAAAGAGGTTTATGAAAATCCTGAAAAATATTACGATCAGTTGATTGAAATAGATTTGAATAGCTTAGAACCTCATCTTAACGGACCCTTTTCGCCAGATATTGCAACCCCTATTTCACTTATAAAAGAAGTTGCTGAAAAAAACGGGTGGCCCTTAAAAGTGGAAGTTGGATTAATAGGGTCATGTACGAATTCTTCTTATGAAGATATTTCAAGAGCAGCATCAATAGCTAAACAAGCAGCAGATAAAAAAATTAGCCCTAAGGCGGATTATACCATTACACCTGGGTCAGAATTAGTGCGTTACACAGTAGAAAGAGATGGATATTTAAGTATTTTTGATCAGATAGGAGGAAAGGTATTTGCTAATGCTTGCGGACCTTGTATAGGTCAGTGGGCAAGAGAAGGCGCAGATAAACAAGAGAAAAATACAATTGTACATTCTTTTAATAGAAATTTTGCCAAAAGAGCTGATGGAAACCCAAATACCTATGCCTTTGTGGCTTCCCCTGAATTAGTAACAGCATTGGCAATTGCCGGGGATTTAGGATTTGATCCTCGTAAAGATAAACTCACTAATGATGAAGGCGAAAAGGTAATGTTAGATGAACCCAAAGGTTTTGAGCTTCCCCCTAGAGGTTTTGAGGTTGATGATCCGGGATATCAAAAACCGGCTGAAGATGGTTCAGCTATAAACGTGGAGGTTTCTCCTACCTCGGAAAGGTTACAATTACTAGAAAGCTTTCCGGCTTGGGACGGTAAAAATATTACTGGAATCAGACTGTTGATTAAAGCATACGGAAAATGCACTACAGACCATATCTCAATGGCAGGCCCATGGTTGAAATTTAGAGGACATTTAGATAATATATCTAACAATACTTTGATTGGTGCTGTGAATGCCTTTAACATGGAAACCAATAAAGTTAAAAATGAAGATACTGGAGAATATATGGCTGTTCCTGATTCTGCCAGAAAATATAAAGCAGATGGAGTGCCGACCCTAGTAGTAGGTGACTACAATTATGGTGAAGGTTCATCAAGAGAGCATGCCGCAATGCAGCCTCGACATTTAGGGGTTAGAGCTGTATTAGTGAAATCTTTTGCAAGAATTCATGAAACAAACCTTAAAAAGCAAGGCATGTTAGCATTGACATTTGCTGATCCAGACGATTATAATAAAGTTCAGGAAGATGATATAATTAATTTTTTAGATTTAGATAAGTTTGCTCCAGGAAAATCACTTACTATAGAATTAGTGCATTCCGACGGTAATAAAGAAAATATTGAAGCCAATCATACCTATAATAAAGGACAAATTGAATGGTTCAAAGCTGGTTCAGCTCTAAATCTAATCAAGATGAATGAAGCTAAAGGCTAATTATTAAAAATTTTGTATTAAAAAACACCGGATATTTCCGGTGTTTTTTAATTTTATGAAACCAAATTATTTAATTCTAAAATTTTGTTATCTTCATATTGTATTTAAACGTATAAATTATTAAAGAAACTTATATAAATTTTACATTTATAGCTTGTCTTTTAAAAATTGTCCCGTATAAGATTGTTTACATTTAATAATCTCCTCAGGTGTTCCGTGAAAAACGACATTCCCTCCATTAATTCCGGCTTCAGGACCTATATCAACTAAATAATCAGCACATTTAATAATGTCCGGATGATGCTCAATAACCATAATACTATGGCCATTTTCAATTAAAGCATTGAATGACTTAAGCAATTTATTTATATCATCAAAATGTAAACCAGTACTAGGTTCATCGAAAATGAATAGAGTATTTTCTGAAGAATTACCTTTTACTAGAAATGAAGCTAATTTTATTCGTTGTGCCTCACCTCCCGATAATGTTCCTGAAGATTGCCCTAATTGTAAATAACCTAAGCCGACATCTTGCAAAGGTTGAAGTTTAGTTGAAATTTTATCTTGATTATGTGTTTTGAAAAAAGTTATAGCTTCATATATAGTCATTTCTAATACATCTGCTATATTTTTTCCTTCATACATTACTTCTAAAATATCTTGCTTAAATTTTTTTCCATGACAAGTTTCACATTCTAATTCGATATCAGCCATGAACTGCATTTCAACGGTTATAACGCCTTCTCCTAAACAGGTTTCACAACGACCACCTTCAACGTTGAAAGAGAAATGTTTCGGTTTAAAATTATTAAGTTTACTAAGCTTTTGCTTGGAAAATAGGTCGCGGATATCATCAAAGGCTTTAACATAAGTAGCCGGATTAGAGCGTGAGGATTTGCCAATAGGGTTTTGATCAATCAGCTCAAGGTGTTTAATTTCACTCCAATTTCCTTTTAATTCGGAAAAGTTGCCTGGCTTATCTCCATTTATTCCTAATTTTCTTTGTAATGCAGGCGTAACAATGTTTTTCATTAAGGTACTTTTTCCAGAACCGCTTACACCTGTTATTACCGTTAAACAATGTAATGGCAATTTTACATCAATACCCTTTAAATTATTTTGTCTAGCCGCAGTAATTTCAATAAATTCTTTTGTTTTTCTTCTGGTTTTAGGTATTTCAATCTTTTTTTCACCATTTAAATACTCAGCCGTTAAAGTATGCGTTTTAATCATTTGGGAATAAGTTCCGGAAAATACAACATTCCCCCCTAGGTTACCTGCTTTCGGACCAATATCAACCAAATAGTCGGCTGCTTTCATAATATCTTCATCGTGTTCGACTACAACAACGGTATTGCCTAAATCTCGTAATTTTTGTAATACTGATATTAAGCGATAGGTATCTCTTCCATGCAGTCCAATACTTGGCTCATCTAAAATATAAATAGAGCCTACTAAGCTACTCCCTAAAGAAGTTGCCAAATTAATACGCTGGGATTCACCTCCGGATAGAGTATTAGAAGCTCGATTTAAAGTTAAATATCCTAAACCGACATCTAAAAGAAATTCTATTCTACTGTTTATTTCAAAGAGTAAGCGTTTAGCAATCTTTTTCTGATACTCATTAAGTTCTAAATTTTTTATTATACCATGTAATTGATCCATAGGTAATTCTGTCCAGTCATTAATGGAATACCCGTTTATTTTTACATAATTGGTTTCAGGACGTAAACGACTTCCTTTACATACAGGGCAAATTGTCTTACCTCTGTATCTGGAAAGCATTACTCGGTATTGTATTTTATAGGTATTTTCTTCTACCATTTTAAAGAAATTGTTAAGACAAGGAAATTGCTGATCTCCCGTACCTCTCCATAAAATTTCTTTTTGTTTATCATCTAACTCATAATAAGGCTTATGTATAGGAAAGTTTAATTTAGATGCTTTTTTAATAAATTCATCTTTCCATTCGCTCATTTTTTCTCCTCTCCATGCGACAATAGCATCTTCATAAACAGATAGATTTTTGTTGGAAACTACAAGATCTTCATCTATGCCTAAAATTTTTCCATATCCTTCACAAGTAGAGCAAGCTCCATAAGGATTATTAAAGCTGAAAAAATGTATGGTAGGATCGTTAAATTTAATGCCATCGAGTTCAAAAGCATTGGAAAAAGATTTAGTTTCTTGGGTATCTACATTTTTTATGAAACAAGATCCTTTTCCTTCATAAAAAGCAATTTGTACACTATCGGCAAATCTTTGTAGAAACTCATCATTATGTTCTACTGAAAATCTTTCAATAACCAAGTTTATTTTGGTGTTTGCCTCAGGAACAAATCCGAAACTCTCCAAATCTTCTATAGTGACAATATTACCTCCTACCTCAAGCCTCACGTATCCTTGACTTTTTAATGTATTTAAAAAAGTTTTAAAGTCTTTATCTATAGTACTTATTGGAGCTAATAATAAAAATTTTCCTCCTTCAGGTATAGATTGTATGTAATCTACTACATCAGATACTTCATCTTTTTTTACTTCTTGCCCTGATATGGGAGAGTATGTTTTACCTACTCTTGAAAATAATAGTCTTAAATAATCATATATTTCAGTGGAAGTACCTACTGTTGATCTTGGATTTCCGGAAATAACTTTTTGCTGAATAGCTATAGCAGGAGCAAGTCCTTTAATATCATCTACTTGAGGTTTTTCTAATTTTCCTAAAAATTGACGAGCATAGGAGCTCAGACTTTCAACATAACGTCTTTGCCCTTCAGCATATAAAGTGTTAAAAGCTAATGTAGATTTGCCACTTCCAGATACACCGGTAATTACGGTTAATTTATTTTTAGGAATTAAAACATCTATATTTTTAAGGTTATGAAGATGTGCATTTTTTATTAAAACCACATCTTGATCCGAATGGGTTTTTATTTTATTATTGGTTTTCAAAAGTTTGTATTTGAATTTGCTTATCTATTGAAAATATATTTTTCTTACCTATAGAAGATATACAAAGATAGGAAAATAAAAAATTTTTTACTGTTATAAATGAAAAAACCATCTTATAAGATGGTTTTTTCATTTTAGATAACAATTTATGGAATCTATTTTTTTGATAAGTCAACTGTTTCGGATACGGGTGCAGTTTTCATAACTGTTCTAATACCATTCTTAGCATCGGTTTCAGAATCAAAATAAGAACTGGTCCCTACTAATTGTCCGTTACCGGATTTTAAACTAAACATCCATTTTTTGTTAGATGCTTGTTTCACTTCAAAACGGTCTTCATTTTTGGAATTTCTTTTTACAGAACTAATTCCTTTTTGACAATTTGTTTTTTGTGTATACCCATCACTTTCAAGAATAATTTGACCATTTTTTTCTTTTAATCTAAAGAAAAAAGCTCCTTCTTTGTCTTTGAAAATTTCAAACATATTGTTATACTATTTAGTGTTAATATGGCATAAGGTAGGAAAAAATCATGCCATTATTTTATAAACAAAAATCTTCTGTATTTTTTAACAATAAATAAAAAACTTGATAATATCGTGTGGTAGGCTAAAATAAAGGGTTATAGCTTATTTCTGATAAATTTTTAATTAAAAATTTTAACACTTTTTAGAACAAATTCCACTAGTGTTCATTAGAAAATATAGGCTGACATTTTTACATTTTTCTTTTATTTGATATTATTTTATAATATTTTATTTATCTTGCATATATATTTTTGCATCTTATACTTCTTTATTTATTTAACTTTAATATTAAAAATAATTATTTTTTTATTTATATTATAATCTAGTTATAATTTTAATTTTTATATTATTTATTAATGTGAAAATAGGTTTTTTGGTATTTTCTGTTTTTAAATTTTTATAAGAGTAAATTTTAATAGGCATTAATTATTTTTATAAACTATTATAAATATTAGAGCGATTATTTTGGATAAAATGCTATTTAATATTAATATTTTTTTTAAACAAATTATATTTGTAAAGAATAATATAAAAAATGGAGTTAACCCCTTTATTAGAAGATTATATTGAGAAAAATAGTACAGAAGAGCCGGTATTATTAAAAGAGTTAAGAAGAGAAACCTTTTTAAAAACAACACAACCCCATATGTTATCCGGTATTTTACAAGGAAGAATATTGAGTATGATTTCCAAGTTAATATCTCCTTATTTAATTGTAGAAATAGGTACCTTTACCGGATATGCTACTTTATGTCTGGCAGAAGGCCTTTCAGAATCGGGTAAAATAATTACAATTGATAGTAATTATGAAACGGCTTATATACCGAAAAAATATTTTCAAAAATCTGAATTTTCTAAAAAAATTGATTTTGTTTTGAATGATGCTTTGCAAGTGATTCCGCAGATTGAACAAAATATTGATGTTGTATTTTTAGATGCAGATAAAAAAAATTATGTAACTTATGTAGAGTTGCTTAAACCTAAGTTGCGCTCAGGCGGAATAATTATAGCAGATAATATTTTGTGGAAAGGAAAAGTTGTTGAGAATTTTAAAGACAAAAAAACTGAATTTATAAAGGAATTTAACACCTATGTAAGGTTAGATTCGTCTTTAGAAGTAGTAATTTTACCTATAAGAGATGGTATAAGTATTATAAGAAAGAAATAAATTTGCAGTTATGAGTAAATCCATTTGTCAAGTAAGTGTTGCTCCAGTACGAAAAGAACCTTCTGATACCTCAGAAATGGTAACTCAATTGTTGTTTGGAGAACTTAGTGAAATAATAGATGTTAAACAACAATGGGTGAAAGTTAAAATTATTTTTGATGGATACGAAGGTTGGGTAGATTTTAAACAGATATACATTCTTAGTGAAATAGAATTTGCAAATTTTTCTCAGGAAAGTTCATACGTTTCGGAACCATTTAGTCTTTTGGTTCTTAATAATCAGCCATTTCCGGTTACTATAGGGGCAGAATTGCGCGGATTTATTAAAGGAAATATTTTTGAATTAGCTCCAGATAAACATTTCTTAATTGATGAAGTTTTATTAAAGGGCAAACAAAAAAAAGAGCAAATTTTAGATTTAGCATTTAGGTATATTAATACCCCTTATTTATGGGGTGGAAAAACAACGTATGGAATAGATTGTAGCGGACTAGTTCAAATGGTATATAAATTAGCTGGATATAAATTGCCAAGAGATGCAAATCAGCAAGCATTAGAAGGGCAAGTTTTAAGCTTTATAGAAGAAGCAGAACCTGGAGATTTAGCTTTTTTTGAAAATGAAGAAGGTAAGATCGTACATGTAGGTTTTATACTTCCTGATCAAAAAATTCTTCATGCTCATGGAAAAGTGCGTATTGATAGTTTGGATTATACAGGAATTTTTAATTATGATCTAAATAAATATACTCATCAATTGAGATTTATGAGAAGAATTTTTTAAATGAAAAAAAAATATTCACAATATAAGTTTGAGGCAGCTTTAGATGAAGTGGGAAGAGGTTGTTTGGCTGGTCCAGTAGTAGCTGCAGCTGTAATACTTCCTGAAGATTTTTTTAACGAAGAGATAAACGATTCTAAACAATTAAGTGAAAAGAAAAGGAAGGAGCTAGATAGTATTATTAGACAAAATGCAATTGATTATGCAATTGCAGAAGTATCACCACAAAAAATTGATGAAATTAACATTTTAAACGCTAGTTTTTTGGCAATGCATTTGGCACTGGAACAATTAAAAATTACTCCTGAATTTTTATTAATCGATGGTAATAAATTTTTAGAATATAAAAATATACCACACTGTTGCGCAATTAAGGGAGATGCTAATTTTATGAATATTGCAGCGGCATCGATTCTTGCTAAAAATTACAGAGATATTTTAATGGAAAATTTTCATGAAGATTACCCGGTATATAGTTGGAAAAGTAATAAGGGTTATCCTACAATTGCCCATAGAAAAGCAATTCTAAAATATGGAATTACATGTTTGCATAGGAAGACATTTAAGCTATTTCCTGAACAATTATCACTTAATTTTTAAGATGAATGTTTATTAGCCTATATTAGAGGGGATTATATTAAAATTAATATATTTACATAATAATTATTTTATTTTATCAGTGGAATATTTAAGGTTAATTAGAATTCATCAATGGTTTAAGAATATTTTTATTTTTCTTCCTATTTTTTTTGCCGGTAAATTATTGGATTTACATATGGTATTAATTTCAGTAGTAGCTTTTTTTTCTTTTTCATTTATTTCAAGTTCTATATATATAATTAATGATTATAAGGATATTGAATATGACAAGATGCATCCGGTGAAAAAAAATAGACCTTTAGCATCTGGGAAAATAAAAATAAATCAAGCATTTATAGTTTTCTCACTATTATTTTTTAGCGCCTATTTTATGTGCTTCATTATCCAATCTTGGGAGGTAGCCTTCCTAATAACTATTTATTTTCTTATGAATTTGGCTTATAGTTATAAATTAAAGCAAATTGCAATTATTGATGTAATTATAATAGCTATAGGTTTTTTGTTAAGAATTTATGTAGGAGGTTTTTCAGTCAGTCTACCTATATCTGTTTGGGCAATTTTAGTTACCTTTTTCTTAGCATTAATTATGGCCATTGCTAAAAGAAGAGGAGAATTAATAAATGTACAAATAACCGGCCAAACAAGAAAAGCCTTAAATGGATATAATCTTCAATTTATAGATGTAGCTATTACGGTTGTTTCTACCTGTTTTGTCGTATGCTATATTATGTATACCTTAGATCCGGTGATTAAAAAAAATTTTCATGAATACATTATTTATACAACGTTATTTGTAGTTATAGGAATTCTTAGATATTTACAATTAACCTTTGTATATAATAAAACAGAGTCACCTACTAAAGTAGTATATAAAGATTTGTTCCTTCAAATAGATTTAATCTTATGGTTGATAATGGTTTTTATTCTTAAATATTTAAATTAATTTTTATGAGTAATGCAGAAAATAAACAAAATGTAACTAACTGGGGAAAATATCCTAAAGTTAAAACTAATTTTCATGTTACATCTGACATACTAAAGATAAAAAAAATAATTACAAAAAGTAACTCTATAATTGCTAGAGGCAACGGGAGATCGTATGGTGATAATTCATTAAATAATGATAATATATTATCAACCTTGCATTTGAATAAATTTATATTTTTTGATAGGGAAAATGGTATTTTCGAATGTGAATCAGGAGTTATATTGTCTGATATTCTTGATGTTATTGTTCCTGAAGGATATTTCTTACCTGTTACACCAGGTACGAAATTAATAACGGTTGGAGGGGCTATAGGATCTGATGTACATGGAAAAAATAATCATTCAGAAGGATGTTTTGGAGATTATCTTATTGATTTTAAAATTATAACTCAGGATGGAGAGCTAAGAAAGTGTTCTCCCACAGAAAATTCCGATTTATTTTGGAATACCATTGGAGGCATGGGATTAACAGGAGTCATTATTTCGGCTCGATTCAGTTTAAAGAGAATACAAACTGCTTATATTAATCAAAAAGTATTAAAGGCCGATAATTTAGAGGAAATATTTAAATTTTTTGATGAATCGGAAGACTGGACCTATAGTGTAGCATGGATTGATTGTTTACAAAAGGGAGCAAAAATGGGTAGATCTATATTAATGGTAGGAGAACATGCTAAATTATCTGAATTACCTACTAAATGGGGGAGAAATCCATTAAAGCCTAAGAAAAAATTCAAATTGAATGTACCTTTTGATTTCCCTTCCTTCATTTTAAATACATGGAGTGTTAAAGCATTTAATTATTTATATTATTTCAAACAAAGAAAGAAAATCATTAGTAATATTGTCGATTATGATACTTTCTTCTATCCCCTGGATGCTATAAATAATTGGAATAGGATATATGGTAAAAATGGATTTATTCAATATCAATTTATTATTCCTAAAAAAGTTGGAAAAGAAGGAATGACAAAAATTTTAAAAGCAATAGCTAAAAGTGGTCAAGGATCTTTTCTTGCAGTATTAAAATTATATAAAAAAGGAAATCTAAAAGCTCATAATTCTTTTCCTATTGATGGTTATAGCTTGGCTTTAGATTTCAAAATAAATAAAAAATTACCTTTATTAGTAAGGGAATTGGATGAAATTGTTGAATATTATGGAGGAAGAATTTATTTGGCAAAAGATTCCATGTCCAATAAATCTTTAATAGATTATGTAAAAGTTCCTCAAACTAATAAATTTGATTCGTTGCAAAGAAAAAGGATAGAAAATTATTAATCTTATATGAAAGATTATAATGAATAATATATAGATTTGTTATCATTTCAACTCTTAGCTTCCTCATAATTCCATTGTTTAATTCTACATAAGGAAATTATTTGGGATTCAGTTTCGTATTTTAAAATAAATAGAAATTCTAGAGAGATTATTGCAATTGGTTGTTTGAATAATAAAATACATCTAAAAAATAAAAATAAATTGAATGTTTTGTACCTATTTACAACTAAGTCGCATAGATGCAAATATAGTCAGATCAATAAACCCTGATTTTTAAAATGATCCAAAAAGGTAATTTAATTAATAGTAAAAGTTTAATTTTATATAATTTAAAGATGAAATGATAATACTAGGAGCAACTTCAGATATTTCTCAAGCATTTGTTGACAAATTTCTCACAGTAGGTAATAAAAAGTATTCTAAAATATATTTAATAACATCAAATCCTGGTGAAACAGAAAGAATTTCAAAGCATCTATTAGTTAAGCATAAACAAGATTCAGAAATCATCAAATTTGATTTAATACAAGATTCGGATTATTCTGTTTTTGATACTATAGAATCTGACCTATTGTTTTGTGCAACAGGATTTTTAGGTAAAAATACGGATGAAGGTTTATACGATGAGATAAATACACAAAGAATAATTAAAATAAATTATTCTAAACTAGTTCCCTTAGTAAGTTATTTTGCTAAAAAATTTGAACTTAAAGGATCAGGAACTATTATTGGATTATCTTCTGTTGCCGGACTTCGTGGTAGGCAAAGTAATTTTATATACGGAAGTTCAAAAGCTGGATTTATGATTTATTTAGATGGTTTACGAAATTATCTTTATCATAAAAATGTTCATGTTATGACGGTTCTTCCTGGTTTTATGGATACAAAAATGACGATAGGATTGACATTGCCTAAAGCTTTAACTGCTACACCACAAAAAGCCGCAGAGATAATTTATAGGGCATATAAGAAGAAAAAAAATAAAATATATGTTACAGGTATTTGGTGGTATATAATGACAATAGTAAAAAATGTTCCAGAATTTATTTTTAAAAAATTGAAAATGTAATATTCATAGGAAAAATTTAAACTCTCAACAAAAAAGAAAGAATCAATTTTAATGGAAGAAAATAGATTATATCTCTTTGATTTCGATGGAACAATAACTACTAAAGATACTTTGTTTGATTTTTTACAAGTTTCATTTCCTTACAGCTATAAAAATGTTTTTATAAAGTTTATTCCGTTATTTATACTAGTAAGATTTAAATTGTTGAATGCCGGAAAAATTAAACAACAATTTATTTCACAATTTTTAAAAGGTAAAACTTATATAGAAATTGAAGAGTTAGCGCAACAATATTTTGAATTAAGAAAAAACGATTTGATAAGACCTAAAGCATGGAGATATATAAAAGATTTGTCAAATGAAGCGAATAAATATATTGTTACGGCCTCTCTTGATATATGGGTTAAACCATTTGCAAAATATTTAGGACTTCGTCTAATTTCAACAAAAGCAGAATTCATAGAGGGTATTTTTACTGGTAAATTTGTAACACCTAATTGTAATTGTCAGCAGAAAGTGGTTAGAATTGTAGGAGAAATTCAATTAGCCAGATTTTTAAAAATATATGCCTTTGGAGACAGTAAAGGAGATAAATATATGCTGGAATTAGCTACAAATCCCCATTTTCGATACTTTGAATAAAAAAAGTAATCTTATATAAATTAAGATTACTTTCCTAATATATTTTTTTAATTTTATAAATTTATGATAATCCCAAGTGAGCCGTGGCTACCTAGTTCTGCAAATGCACCAAACCTATCATCGAAGAAATATCGATAACCAATATGAGCATCTATACCAAAGCCTTCATTTCTTCCTCCTATATTTATACCGGGATATAGATCCATATTTTTAGGAAGGTCTAAAAGATCATTTAAGTGAAAATTAGCACGCCCGAAAATAAAAAAATTATCATCATCGTCACTCCAGTAAAGGTCTGCTCCAGCTCCTAAAGAAAGCCAATCCATTACTCCATAATCATAGGAAGCGGTAATTCCAGTTCCGTACCCGAAGGCGTTAATTCCTAACTGCATTTTTTGGTCGTGTATACCACTAAAACTTTGTGCATGGGTAAATGATATCATTCCCAAAATATAAAAGAGAGCTATTATTTTTTTCATTTATTTAAATAATTCAAATTAATCATCTATTTCTAAGATATCATTTATAAAAGAGCATGATACCTTAAAACGTATCGGTTCATCTTGAGTGATAAAATCTTCACAATAGCCTTGCCATATTAGTTTTAAATTACCTTGTTCATCTTTTCCGAATTTTAATTCATTGTTATCAGTTTCCAAATCTTCTTCATCATTTAAATTCAGATTAGTATAATACAACTCTTCTACCTCCCCATTTTCATTTTCTTTTTCTTCATAAGAAGGTATCTGAAATGATTTTCCACATAGTTGTTGAATAGTCTTTACTGGAATTTCAAAATCTTCTATAGAAAAAGATACCTGCGGATATTCATTTTGAAATGAATCTTCCTCAACGTGATCCAAATCATCGTCTGATTCTACCTCAACGACTAAGGTGTTCTTCTTATTAAGAAAAACAACCTTACAAAAACATTTCCTGATGTGATACACTAAGGTTTCATCAGGGTGATAAAACTTAATAAGACCTTTCATCTGATTGTTATATTACGTATTACAAAAATATATATTGTGTTTTTTTAGATTTTAATTTAAAATATGAACTTTTTTTATTAAAGACCTTTTAAAATAAAATATGATTTTTTTCCTCTTTGAAGTAAAACGTATTTTCCTTGAATTAAGTCTTTGCTATTGATAATAAAATCTTCTTTTACTTTTTCTTGATTCACAGAAATTGAATTTTCCTTTAAGGCCCTCTTCGCTTCATTTTTTGATGATAGAAAACCACTCACCTCAGACAAAGCATCAAGAATTGAAATTCCTTTATTTAGTTCTTCTAAAAAAACTTCTTTTTGAGGAACTCCTTCAAATAATGATAAAAATGTATTTTCATCTAAAGATAAAAAATCTTCTTTTGTAGATTTACCAAATAGGATAGATGAAGCTTTGATTGCCTTTTCTGTTTCCTCTTTTCCATGTACCCAAATGGTGACTTCTTCGGCTAGTTTTTTTTGCAAGATTCTTAGAGATGGATTATCTTGATGAATTTTTATTAATGATTCAATTTCGTCTTTTGATAGGAATGTATAAATCTTTATGTATTTTTCCGCATCAATATCCGTTATATTAAGCCAAAATTGATAAAATTTAAAGACAGAAGTTTTGTTTTCATCTAACCATATGTTTTCTCCTCCCTCACTTTTACCGAATTTGGTGCCATTTGCTTTAGTAGTTAAAGGACAAGTTAAGGCGAAGGCTTCTTCTCCGATTTTTTTTCTAATAAGTTCTGTCCCTGTTGTCAAATTACCCCATTGATCGGAACCGCCCATTTGAAGCTTTACGCCCATTTCTTTATACATATGATAAAAATCAAATCCTTGTAAAAGCTGATAGGTAAATTCTGTAAAAGACATGCCTTCTTGGTATTCTCCATTTAATCTTTTTTTAACGGAGTCTTTTGCCATCATATAATTAACGGTAATGTGCTTACCGATATCTCTTGCAAAATCTAAAAATGTAATATCCTTCATCCAATCATAATTATTTACCATGATAGCAGAATTTGGCTTGTTACTGTCAAAATCTAAAAATCTTTCAAGTTGAGATTTTATCCCTAAGAGATGTTTTTGTAAAGTTTCATGATCCTGTAAATTACGTTCTGAACTTTTTCCGGATGGATCCCCAATCATACCTGTCGAACCTCCAACTAAGGCAACAGGCTTATGTCCATGCCTTTGAAAATGAACTAAAAGTAATATAGGTACTAGGCTACCCACATGTAGAGAATCAGCGGTTGGATCAAAACCGATATATCCCAACGTTAGTTCCTTATTTAATTGTTCTTCTGTCCCCGGGATTAAATTATGAATCAATCCCCTCCAAGTTAACTCCTCAATAAAAGAATTCATATGATAGATTTTTCAACAGGCAAATTTATAATTTTTCGCTTAATATGATCTATTTATAGGCGTAAAATATAGTTTTTTGCCGTTTTAACTAAATAAATTTAAATATATACTATAATATTTATAAGTAACTTTAATTTATTATTGAGTAATATAAGCCCCTTTATAAATTCTAAAAAAGAGTATAAGCGTATTTATTGTATTTTTGATCAAAAAAATTAGAATGTTATTTGTAGATAATAAAAACAATTACGATCCTGAAATAAATCTTGCCATTGAACAATATCTAGTAATGAATCTGCCAATAGAAGAAAATTCATATTTACTTTTCTATATAAATGATCCTTCCATAATTATTGGTAAGCACCAAAATACCATCGAAGAAATAAATACAGAATATGTAGACAAAAAAAATATAAAAGTAGTAAGAAGACTATCGGGAGGAGGAGCAGTGTATCATGATAGAGGAAATCTTAATTTTAGTTTTATTACTAAAAACGATGGAAACAGCTTTTCCAATTACCAAAGATATTTAAATCCGGTCATTAAAGCATTACAACAGATGGGGGTAAATGCAGAAATAAAAGGAAGAAATGATATTTTGGTAGGAGATAAAAAAATAAGTGGAAATGCTCAATTTGCAACCAATAAAAGAATGTTTACCCACGGAACTTTGTTGTTCAATAGCAACATGGATGAAGTGAGTACATCCTTAAAAGTTAGAAAAGATAAAATCGAATCTAAAGGAATTAAATCCATTAGGAGCAGGGTAGCCAATATTACAGATTATATTACAACGGAATTAACCATAGAAGAATTTAGAGATAAGCTTTTATTATCTATTTTTAATGTTGATTCTATTAAGGACATCACTAAGTATGAATTGACAGAGTCAGATTGGAGTCAAATTAGAAAAATATCACAAGAAAGATATGCAAATTGGGAATGGAACTTTGGGCGTTCGCCTAAATTTTATATGGAACGAACTCAAAGGTTTCCTATTGGCTCTATTGACTTAAAATTAAATGTTGAAGATGGAATAATTACTGCGATAAAGATTTATGGAGATTTTTTCGGAGTAGGTAATTTAGAAGATATTGAGAATAAACTCATCGGTAAGAAATACACCAAACAATCCGTTGCCGAATCATTAAGAGGACTGGATCTTTCCTTATATTTCGGTAAAATAACGTTAGAAGAATTTCTTACTCTAATATATTAACACTTGAAGAACCGATAAAAATGTAACTGATAGCTCTTAGTTTAATTCAAATCAATAATAATATTAAATAATGTATTTTTGTAATTAATATGAAAATTTGAGACAAATAGATGAAAAATTGGATCGAAGCAGCTAGATTAAGAACTTTACCGCTTTCTCTCAGTGGGATTATTTTAGGAGGATTACTCGCCAAATGGAAAGGAGATTTTGATGGAATTATTTTTGGGCTCTCTTGCCTTACTACTATATTGTTCCAAATTCTATCAAATTTTGCTAATGATTATGGAGATGGAACCAAAGGAACAGATAATGAACTAAGAGTAGGTCCAGCTCGTGCTATTCAGTCCGGAGCCATATCTCAATCAGCCATGTTTCAGGGAATTGTTATTACTATAATTCTTTCTTTATTTTCCTCTGTAGCTCTATTATGGTATACTTTTATTCCAACCTATAAAAAAGACTTTTTTATTTTTATAGGATTAGGAATAGCATGTGTTTTAGCAGCTATATTTTATACCATGGGGAAGAAACCGTATGGATATATGGGATTAGGAGATGTATTCGTATTCATCTTTTTTGGATGGGTTTCCGTCCTCGGAAGCGATTTTTTATATTCCAAAACTTTTACATGGGACAATTTACTTCCTGCCTCTGCCGTTGGATTATTTAGCGTTGCCGTATTAAATCTAAATAATATGAGAGATATTAATTCGGATAAAATCAGTAATAAAAAAACTTTAGCATTGCGTTTAGGATATCAAAATGCTAAATACTATCAAATGGTATTGATGAATCTTCCTTTCATACTATGCCTTATATTCTTACTTATACATCAGAATGAATTTATTGTTAAGCTTGAAAGTTGGTCCTCTTTGAAACCCTTTTTATTTTTTATATTATTTATTCCTAATACTATATTGCGTAGAAAAATTTTATATACGAAAAATCCTAAAGACCTGGATCTCTATATGAAGCCTACCGCTCTATTGGCTTTATTTTTTGCAGTTTTTTTTGGAATGGGATTAAGCCTTTAAAACATAAAATAAATGGAAAGAAAAATAAAACATATATTTTTTGACCTGGATAATACACTTTGGGATACAGATAAAAATTCAATGTTAACCCTTAAAAGTATATATGAGAACTTGAAAATAAAGGAGAATCATAAACTGGAATTTTCAGATTTTTTTTCAAGCTATTACATTAGAAACGAAAATCTTTGGGCCTTATATAGACAAAATAAGGTAAGTAAACAGGATATATTGGAAAAAAGATTTAAAGATACGTTTCTTGAATTCCATATAAATGATGAAAATTTATGGAAAAATTTTGACGATTATTTTCTCACTAAAATTATGGAAAATAATAATTTAATAGAAAATGCAGAAGAAATATTAGATTATTTAGTAACAAAGGGGTATATATTGCATATAGTTTCCAACGGTTTTATAGAACAAACTAATCAAAAAATTCAAGATACTATTATTAAAGATTATATTACCACAGTAACCAGTGGGGAGGAAATAAATAAAAGAAAGCCGGCTAAAGAAGTATTTGAGTTGGGAATTAAAAAAGCCAATGCTTCAGTAAATGATTCCGCTTTTATAGGAGACGATTGGGAAGCTGATGTCATGGGGGCTCTAAAAACAGGGATGTTTCCCATATATTTTAACTATAAAAAAGAGAATTATAATAAAACTACTGAATTTCCTATAATCAAAGATTTATTAGAATTAAAAAATATCTTTAACTAGATATGATAGAAATTTATACAGACGGAGCTTCTTCGGGAAATCCCGGAAAAGGGGGATATGGAATTGTAATGATTCTTAAAGGAACTTCCTATGAAAAAAACTTTTCGGAAGGATTTCGTTTGACTACTAACAATAGAATGGAGTTACTGGCTGTCATCACTGCTTTAGAAAAAATAAATAAATCCAATCAAGAAGTAGAAATATACTCAGATTCTAAATATGTGGTAGATGCCATAACTAAAAATTGGATTTATGGTTGGGAGAAAAAAAAATTTGATAAAGTAAAAAATTCGGATTTATGGATTCGATTTTTAAAGATTTATAGAAAACATAAAGTGACATTTCACTGGATTAAAGGGCATTTCGGACATTCTAACAATGAAAAAGCAGATAAATTAGCAACTAATGCAGCTAAAGGAGATAAACTTTCCATTGATATTGTATACGAAAAGCTTATGTCGGATAAAAAAGATATATTTAATTGACAAAAATTATATGTTAATAAATCAGCAATTATTTGTTAAAAAAAGTTTATAATTTAGCGCGAGGAATCTAATAAAATAAATTGTATGAAAAAAGAGGTTATAATCTATTGCTCAATAATATTGTTTCTTACATTATTAACATCTTGTGTATCATATGAGGCCACTGCATCAAATAAATCAAAGCATGCTAATTCCAATAGATATACCTATAATACAAATAAAACAAGACATCATACAACCAATTCAAAACCTCCACATAGTACTACTACTACCCATGGTAATAAACCGGTGAAGAAAGAACCTCATCACGAATCCAAAAAAAATGAAGTAAACAAACCAAGAAAAACAACGGATGTAAATTTAGTTCTTAAAGAGGCTGAAAAATATAAAGGAACTCCTTATAAATATGGAGGAAATTCCTTTAGTGGAATTGATTGTTCTGGTTTAGTTTGTAATGCATATAAAAAAATTAATATAAAATTACCAAGACGTTCAATTGATATGTCTAATACGGGAAAAAATGTTAGTATATCTAATATAAAAGAAGGTGATTTGTTGTTTTTTATTACGGGAGGCAGTTCTATCAATCATGTAGGGATCGTCTATAACATTTCTAGCTCGGGAAAAATTTCATTTATACACGCTTCTACTTCAAAAGGAGTAATTATAAGTTCTTTAGGGGAATCTTATTGGAAAAGTAAATTTAAAAAAGCTCAGCGAATATTATAATTAAAACTAACAAAAATTCATTTCCTCTTAAAAAGCTATAGTTATAAAAAAACCTTTTAATCTTATTTTAGACTAAAAGGTTCTCATCATTTATATATTTTAATTTTTAATCAATAGGCAACTATCTTAGCTATAATATTGAGCTTTAAGTTCTTTTACTTTTGTGTCCGATAAATATTCATCATAATTCATATATCTGTCAATAATTCCTTTAGGTGTTAGTTCAATGATCCTGTTACAAACAGTTGACAATAATTCATGGTCATGAGAAGAAAGTAAAATAGTACCTTTAAAATTGGTTAATGAATTATTCAAAGCTGTTATACTTTCCAAATCTAGATGATTAGTAGGCTCATCAAGAAGTAAAACATTAGCTTTAAATAACATCATTCTTGAAAACATACAGCGCATTTTCTCACCCCCTGACAGAACTTTACAAGATTTTAAAGCCTCATCACCACTGAAAAGCATTTTCCCTAAAAATCCACGGATATATTCTTCATGTCTTTCCTCATCTGTGTTTACATATTGTCTAAGCCAGTCAACAAGATTATCGTCAGATTGAAAGTATTTGGTATTATCTAAAGGTAGATAGCTTTGCTTTGTTGTAATCCCCCAAGAATAGCTTCCTTTATCAGGTTTAGAATCTCCCGATAGTATTTGAAAGAATTCAGTAATAGCTAAAGAGTTTTTAGATAAGACCGCAATTTTATCACCTTTTTTAAGATTAAGATCTATATTGCTAAACAATAACTCTCCATCCTTAGTTTTCTCCAGCTCCTTTACCTCTAATATTTGATCTCCGGCTTCCCTCTCTTGTTCAAAAATAATTGCCGGATATCTTCTAGAAGAAGGTTTTATATCCTCAATATTTAATTTTTCGATCATTTTTTTACGAGCAGTGGCCTGTTTCGCTTTAGCAACATTAGAGCTAAATCTGGAAATAAATTCCTGAAGTTCTTTCTTTTTTTCTTCAGCCTTTTTGTTTTGTTGAGCCCTTTGACGTGCTGCTAATTGGCTTGCCTCATACCAAAAAGAGTAGTTTCCGGTATATAAATTCAATTTTCCGAAATCAAGATCGCAGGTATGAGTACATACCGCGTCCAAAAAGTGTCTGTCGTGAGAAACAACAATTACCGTATTTTCATATCCCGCAAGAAAGTCTTCTAACCAAGATATAGTTTCAATATCCAAATCATTGGTAGGCTCATCTAAAATAAGAACATCTGGATTTCCAAATAGTGCTTGAGCCAATAAAACCCTTACTTTATCAGCATTTTCCAATTCAGACATCATTTTATAATGAGCGTCATCTTTTATCCCTAGATTTGATAGTAATGTTCCTGCATCAGATTCAGCATTCCAACCTCCCATTTCTTCATAAATTACACCTAGTTCTCCAGCCTTTACACCATCTTCATCAGAAAAATCTGGTTTCGCATATAAAGCATCCATTTCTTCTTTTATATGGAAAAGTTTTTGATTCCCTTTTATAACTGTTTCTAAAACAGGATAAGCGTCATAAGCAAAGTGATTTTGTTCCAATACGGACATTCTTTTATCTGTTTCAAGGCTAACACTCCCCGTAGTTGGTTCTACATCTCCGGAAAGAATTTTTAAAAATGTTGATTTTCCTGCTCCATTAGCTCCGATAATTCCGTAACAGTTTCCTTTCGTAAATTTTACATTAACCTCATCAAAGAGTACTCTTTTTCCAAATTGTAAAGATAAATTTGATACTGTAAGCATATACTTTAATAAATTTGTACAAAAGTACTAAGAAAAAGTTTGATTATGAAATTTGAAAATAAAGTAAACGTATTAAATAGGAAGGCTCGATTTAACTATGAATTGTTAGATAAATATGAGGCCGGATTAATTTTACATGGAACGGAAATAAAATCTATAAGATTAGGTAAAGCTAGCATAGCAGAAAGCTTTTGTCAATTCATAAATGGCGAATTATATGTAATAAACATGACAATTGATGAATATCATTTCGGAACCAGATATAACCATACAATAAAAAGGGAAAGAAAACTGTTATTACATAAAAAAGAAATAAACAAATTGTTAAGGAAAACTAAAGAAACAGGCCTTACCATTGTTCCTACAAAATTGTATATCAATGATAAAGGATGGGCGAAAGTCCAAGTTTACTTGGCGAGAGGTAAGAAATTATTTGATAAAAGACAAGCGATAAAAGAAAGAGAAACAAAAAGAAATATTAATAGAATGATAAATAAATATTAATTTTTTCTTGGGAGTTAGATAATAAAAATGTTACTTTGCAACCTAAAAATTAGATTTTTATATATGAAAAAGTTCAATTTGTTACTTACAGGATTGGCTACAACGTTAGCAACTACTGTATTTGCTCAAAACATTTCGGATAAGTGGTATATCGGAATTGGAGCACATGCAGTAGACCATACTTCTGTTCGTGGTATCTTTGACGGATATTTTGATACCGATGATTATAGTATTGTACCACCGTTGTCTAAGTTAACAGTTGCCAGAAGCATTGCTAAAAATTTTGCAGTTGACTTGCAAGCTTCAATTGGAGAAATAGACAATAAAAGATTAAAGATTAAAGACGAATTTTTTGTTTTAGCAGGTTTAGGTATTAGATTTACACCACTTAGTGAATCTAAGTCATTAAAATGGCTAGATCCATATGTAAGAGTAGGTGCAAACTACCATAAATATTCTTATAAAGGAATAAAAATTGTTGAAGATGATCCATCTACTCATTTAGATGCATATGATAACGATTATAACCCTAAAAAAAATTACAAATTAGGTGGAAAATTTACCGGACATGACAATAATTTTATATTAAATGGAGGAGTAGGTATTAACTTTTGGGTTACTAAAAACGTCGGTTTAAATATAGAATCTCAATATAACTGGGCAACAGCATATTCTAAAGATTATATAAACTTCTTCCAACATTCCGCTTCCATAATTTTTAAATTCGGAGCTAAGAAAGAAGAACCATTACCGCCACCACCGGTTGAAGAAGAAGAGCCAGTACCAAGTGATAGAGATGGAGACGGTATTCCAGATGATGAAGACAGATGTCCTGATACTCCGGGATTACCACAATTCCAAGGATGTCCTGATACAGACGGTGACGGTATTCCTGATGGTGAAGACAGATGTCCAAATGCAGCAGGGCCAGCACAATTCCAAGGATGTCCTGATACAGACGGTGACGGTATTCCTGATATAGATGATGCTTGTCCAACAGTAAAAGGACCGATTGAAAATAAAGGTTGTCCTTGGGAAACTAAAGACGTTACTTTCAGATTGAAAAATATCAACTTTGAATTTAATAGTTCCAAATTAACCGCAGAATCTTTACCATTAGTTAAAGACGCAGCTAAATTATTAAATGATGATAGCTTTGAAGGTAAAAAATTCTTTGTAGACGGACACACCGATAGAGTAGGATCTGTAGCAGCTAATAATAGAATATCTAAACAAAGAGCTCAATCTGTAGTTAATGAATTGATCAATGAAGGTGTAGGAAAAGATAGATTGGTAGCAAGAGGATTTGGTAAATCAGAATTGTTATGTAAACAAGCTGATATAAAAACTAAGAAAGATGAAGAAGGAAATGTTCTTTATCCAGACCAAGAATCTTGTGATAGATCTAATAGAAGAGTAGTTGTCTTAGATCAATCAGGGGATAATGTTTCAGTTACTAAAGAAGTAAAAATTAGAAAATAATAAATTAGTAAATAAAAAAACCATCCTTAATGGGGATGGTTTTTTTATATATTGGAATAGAATTTGTTTAGTAGAATAAAATAAATCATAGTAGTTAGATTAAGTATGAAAAAAATTAAATTATTGATTACAATAGGAGCTGTTATAATGGCCTTTGTAACAAAAGCTCAGAATACTACGGAAAAGTGGTATGTGGGGATTGGGATGCATGCTACTGACCATACGTCAGTGCAAGGTATCTTTGACGGGTATTTTGATACCGATGATTATAGTTTTTCTTTTCCATTATCAAAAATAACGGTAGCCAGAAGCATTGCTAAAAACTTTGCAGTTGATTTACAAGCTTCTATAAGCGATATGGATAATAAAAGACTAAAAATAAAAGATGAATTTTTTGTTTTAGCAGGTTTAGGTCTTAGATTTACACCACTTAGCGAATCTAAATCATTAAGATGGCTAGATCCATATGTAAGAGTAGGTGCAAATTACCATAAATATTCTTATAAAGGAATAAAAATTGTTGAAGATGATCCATCTACTCATTTAGATGCGTACGATGATGACTATAATCCTGATAAAAATTACAAATTAGGTGGGAAATTTACTGGTAAAGATGATATGTTTGTAGTAAATGGAGGAGTAGGTATTAACTTTTGGTTTACTAGAAATTTTGGTTTAAACATTGAGTCTCAATATAACTGGGTAACCAATCAATCAAAAAATTATTCTGACTTCTTCCAACATTCCGCATCATTAATATTTAAATTCGGAGCTAAGAAAGAAGAACAATTACCACCACCACCACCACCGGAAGCACCTAGCGATAGAGATGGAGACGGTATTCCAGATGATGAAGACAGATGTCCTGATACTCCGGGATTACCACAATTCCAAGGATGTCCTGATACAGACGGTGACGGTATTCCTGATGGTGAAGACAGATGTCCAAATGCAGCAGGGCCAGCACAATTCCAAGGATGTCCTGATACAGACGGTGATGGTATTCCTGATATAGATGATGCTTGTCCAACAGTAAAAGGACCGATCGATAATAACGGTTGCCCTTGGGAAACAAAAGACGTTACATTCAAATTAAAAAATATAAACTTTGAATTTAACAGTTCTAAATTGACAGCAGAATCTTTACCATTAGTTAAAGATGCAGCTAAAATGTTGAACGATGATAGCTTTGAAGGTAAAAAATTCTTTGTAGACGGACACACCGATAAAGTTGGATCAGTAGCAGTAAACAATAGAATATCCAAACAAAGAGCTCAATCTGTAGTTAATGAATTAGTAAAAAATGATGTAAGTAAAGATAGATTGATAGCTAGAGGATTTGGTAAATCAGAATTGTTATGTAAACAAGCAGATATCAATACTAAGAAAGATGATAAAGGAAATATACTTTATCCTGATCAAGAAACTTGTGATAGAGAAAACAGAAGAGTTGTGATCTTAGATCAAACCGGTTCTAAAGTTTCAATTACTGAAGAAATTAAAGTAAAATCTTCTAACAATAAGAGAAAATAATTTAATAAACTCAGTTTAAAATAAAAAAGTCATCCAAATTTTGGATGACTTTTTTATTAATACGTATTTTGATATTAAAAATTTTTTCTGTTAAAGATAATTACTAAGAAAAGGTTTAAAAAATTATAGATATTTCCTCTATTTTTTTGATCATGATAACAGATAACATATGCTATTTTAGTTAACTTTGTATTCAAATAATAAATAACGTGAAAATTATAGCAGTTATTCCTGCAAGATATGCAGCTTCTCGTTTCCCTGCAAAACTCATGGGGATGTTAGGAGAAAAAACAGTCATTCGCTCAACTTATGAAAATGCTATAAAAACCCAACTTTTTTCAGATGTATTTGTAGCAACAGATTCTGAAATAATTCATAACGAAATTTCAAGGAATGGAGGTAAAGCTATTATGAGTATCAAATCGCATGAAACTGGCAGTGATAGAATTGCTGAAGCTGTTGAAAATATAGAATGCGATATCATAATAAATATACAAGGGGACGAACCTTTCGTAAAAAGGAAGCCTTTGGAGCAATTAATCGAAGTATTTAAGAAAGATTATAATAAAGAAATAGATGTAGCTACATTAATTCGGAAAATGAATGATTGGAGTCTAATTGAAGATCCTAATTATGTAAAAGTAGTCAAAGACCGTAATGATCATGCCTTATATTTCTCACGCTCTGTCATTCCCCATCCAAGAGAAAAATCATTTCAAGCAGACTATTATGAGCACGTAGGTGTCTATGCTTTCCGTAAAAAAGCGTTATTAGATTTCGCAAAATTACCTATGTTACCCAATGAACAAGCAGAAAAGATTGAATGTATACGATATTTAGAATATGGAATGAAAATAAAGGTAATTGAAACTGATTTTGTAGGAGTTGAAATAGATACTCCTGAAGATTTGGAAAAAGCAAATGAGATATTACAAAAACAGATTAACGAGAAAAAATATAAAAATGAAATTTAGAAATTTCCCAATGGTTCCGCGAGTTATTTATGGACGTGGAAGCTTTGATCAAACTTCAGAAATTATTGAAGAAAAAAGAAATAAAGACTATCCGTTTATTTTTTTAGTAGATAAAGTATTTGAAGGAAAAGAGCTCGAAAAAAGAATTCCGTTAAAAGGAAAAGATAAAATTATATTTATAGATACTACAGATGAGCCCAAGACTAAAGGTATTGATGCAATCAGAGATTCATTAAAAGAAGAATATGGTACGGTTTCAGGCGTTATAGGAATTGGAGGGGGAAGTGTGATGGATTCTTCAAAAGCGGTGGCAATCATGATGAATAGTGAAGGTTCGTCTTCTCAATATCAAGGATGGGATTTAGTGAAAAATCCGGCTGTTTATCATGTAGGGATACCAACCATTAGCGGTACAGGTGCGGAGGTTTCACGAACTTGTATATTGACAGGTCCGGAAAGAAAATTAGGTATTAATTCAGACTTTACTCCTTTCGATCAGGTAATCCTTGATCCGGCCTTAGTAAAAGGAGTTGAAAAAAATCAAGCATTTTTTACTGGAATGGACTGTTATATTCATTGTATCGAATCTTTAACAGGAACTTATCTTAATGCTTTCAGTAAAAGTTACGGAGAAAAAGCCCTAGAACTTTGTCAGAAGGTATATGTTCACAAAACTGAATGGGATGATGAATCAGATGAAGATTTAATGATGGCATCTTGGCATGGTGGAATGAGTATTGCATATTCTCAGGTAGGGATAGCTCATGCGGTTAGTTATGGTCTTTCCTATTTATTGGGAACCCATCACGGAGTAGGCAATTGTATTGTTTTTGACAGGTTGGAAGAATATTATCCGGAAGGAGTTAAGGAATTTAAATATATGGTTGAGAAAAATAAAATAGAAATTCCACAGGGCGTTTGCAAAGGTTTAACCGATGAACAATTTAATATTATGATTAATGTTTCTTACGGAATGGTTCCCTTATGGGAAAATGCATTAGGAAAAGATTGGCAAAAAATAATGACTAAAGAAAAATTAAGGGCCCTTTATGAAGAAATGTAGCCATAACAATATCTAGTTAAAGGTAACAATTTCAAAAAATAAGTAAGGGGGAAATTTATTAAAAATAAATTATTCACTAAAAAATTCCAAGTTAACGCAAATGTTACTTGGAATTTTTTAATTTCAAATATCTTTAAAATCAAACATGAAGAAACTATTATTTGCTATATTCCTATTTGTATATTTAATAGGATATTCACAAACGGCTGACCAAATAATTGCTAATCATTTAGAAGTAACCGGAGGTGTTCAAAATTGGAAAAAATTGAATTCAATAATAATCAAAGGTGAGATAATTTTGGACTTATATGAATCCTATCCTATAGAGATTTATCAACAAAGGCCGGATTTGAATAAGACAGTTTTACAAATACAAGGGAAAAAAAATATTTTGAATGGTTATAACGGTAAGAATGCTGTACGGTATAATTTCCAAACCAACCAAGTCGAAGAAAATGATAATTATATTACTGAAGCATTTGAATCAGATTTAGTGGATTATTCGGCTAAAGGATTTCATGCGATGCTTTTAGGAACAGAAAATATTGAAAATAAAAATTGTTATAAAATAAAATTAATTAAAAATTCTGAATACGACATTTATTATTTTGATAAAAGTACATTTCAACTTATTCGAGAAGATAATAAGCTTGAAAGTAAATCATATTCAGATTTTAATTTATTTTCTGGATTGACTCTACCCTGTCATATTGAGGTGAAAAATAAGGTTGAGAATGAATATTTTGTTCTTATATTTACATCTATTGATATTAATAAGGTAATTCCGGAAAAAGAATTTAAGTTCTAGTATATAAAAAAAGCACTCTTCATAACTTTAAAAAAGAGTGCTTTTTTTAGTTTTTATAAAAAGTATTACTTTTTAATAATACTTCTGGATATAGGATTTCCTTTTCCTGAAATATTTATAATATATACCCCTGGCCGGTAATCTGTTAAATCTATAGAAAACAGTTGATTTTTTTCAACTTTTTGGAATATTAAGGTTCCGGACATATCATAAACTTTTACATGAACATTATTCCCCTTTTTACTATTTTTCCCCAAATCAATATTGAAAATATCGGGAGAAGGATTAGGATAAACGGTAAAGGTTATGTCCTTTGATATTATATCTTCTGTTCCAAGTTTCTGCTCTGTAAACTCGCAAACATCTAAAGAGAAAGAATTTAATGTACCACCGGCTAATTGATAAGTAGGATGAACATTTAATCTCCATTTTTCACTATAATTCTTTCTATATAATGAACTGATAGGATGATGAGGTTTAATACGTCCTGAAATAGGTGAAGTACAATCTAGATTGTTTCCTGCATCGTCAAAAGCAACTTTTAATTTGGAAAAATTAGAACAACTTTGCTTCCATAAATTAGTTGATTTATAATTGTTAGAATTAGAATCATAATTTTCTAAATTAATTTCGAGTCCACCAATATTTGGATAATCAATATCAACATTCGCTCTTATACTAAATTCACCATTAATTTTATTCTTAGGAATATCTATATCCATCGTTGTTACCATATCTGTATTTATTGGGATTGGAAGAGGAGGTCCTAAATGTGCATAATTTTTACAAATAGTATCATAACCTATTGAAAAATATTCAGTAGTTGCAAAAAATATATTATCAATTGCCTCAATCATTATTTTCGCTTTTGTTGCGGTAATATTAGAAGGTAAATACACAGTGGCTTTTCCAGAATTCGGAGTGTTATCGATGAGAGGAGTTATAGTTTTATTTTCATCTGTAAGTAAAGAAATTTTTACATTCTGTGTATTAATTGGATAGGCAGTAGTATTGGCTACATTCCAAGTGACATTTATTGAATCACCCTTTCTAGCTAAGTAATTCGCTATAGGAAATGTTGCTATAAAAGGACCACCAATATTGGAAACAATGACTTGCTTATTTTCAATACTAGTTTGAGGCCTATTAGGGTTATTGTCGCGAACAGTAACTGTAAAATTAAGTAATCTGCTGACGTCTGAAACAGTTTCCCAGGTTTCTGGTGAGTGAATGTTACTAGCTAAAGCAGGAAAATACCTTCTGGTTGAAGATGTTGGTGAAAACGATCTGAATATAGGACCGGAAGTTTGTAGTGAATTTACTTTGGTAACACTAAACATAGCGTTATCATTCTGTTCCCAACAAAAAGAAAGTTCATCTCCATCAGGATCGGTTGTTCCTTCTGCATCTAAATAAAATCGTGTACCTATTGGTATGGTATTACTTGGAGTACCCACTTTTATATTAGGAGGATGATTAGGAATTTGATTAAGGGTACCGCAATTTTTTTTTTGAAGATTTGAAGATATCTGTTGAATGCTTGTAGAGTGAAAATAGGAGTCTGAATGTGATTGTACATTATATTTAGTTATACCGGCATATCCCATGATTGTACTTCCGCTTCCGGGTTCTTTATTTACATCGGTATTTTCAAGATAGTATGAAAAAGTATGGTTAGCGCCTAGTTGATGTCCTATTTCATGAGCAACAAAATCTATATCAAAATCATCCCCTGAAGGAATATCGTTTGCTGGAGATGTATAACCGCTTCCTTTTCCTACATCGATGGGTATGCCGTTTTGATCTAATTTTGGACTAACACAGATACAGCCTATACAGCCGGCATTACCACCGCCGCCTTTTGCACCAAACAGATGGCCTATATCATAATTATTTTCACCCACTACAGAAGTAAGCGTTTTTTGAAGCTCCATATTCCAGTTATCCATATTTCTGGAATTTGAATAGGGGTCTGTACTTGGATCTGTATAAATTAGAGAAATATTGTTAATCATTTTTAGATTTACAGCAAGATCTTTTTCAAAAATACCATTTACACGAGTTAATGTAGTATTGATTTGTTGTAAAGCTTCATTAACCCCACCAAAATATTGCGTATACTCCCCAGTTACAGATAGAGCTAATCGATAAGTGCGAAATTTTTGATCACTAACAATCGATTTGTTAGAAATTGATTTTTCAGAAAGAGATTCATCAATCGTAGTACAGTTAAAATTATTTAAATTTAAATATGATCGTTCTCTAACAGAATATACGGAGCCATCAATTGTATAAGGATCAATTAGTTGTATTTTACCAGAGTTATCAATGATCATAGAGTTAAATTGAGTAGGAGAAATACTAAAGCGAATAAATTTGCTTTTATCATCCAAACCGATACCAGCATAAGAATACAATCCATATTCATCTTCCATTTCTTTTTCCATAATAGGAGCATGATAAATAGAAAATTTTTCAACTTTGCCGCTTGTAGTAGGAATATATACAATAATTGGAAGACTATTTGTTCCTCTTAGGGACGAAGATTTTAATTGTTTTTTTAAAGAATAAAAATCAAGGGTATATAAATCATCTACAACTAAATTAATGCTCTTGCTTTTTATTTGTTTTCCAGATAAGCTGGTTCTTTTCCAATAATTCTGTGCAGAAACAGATATGGTTATCAAGAAAATAATAGAAAATAAAAAAAATTTTTGCATTTGTATTATATATTTATATATTGTTGTAACAACAAAAATATAAAATATAAATTAAAGCTCAATAATGCTTGTTTAATTTATGATTAATAATTATAAATAATATGGTATTTTTTCTTTTTTTTAAATAATTTTAAATTAATATAATATAGAGGGAATATTCAAAATTCTTAAATAAAAACCTAAAAATATTGATTTGTAAAATAATACTAAATATTTGAGATAAAAATCAAAATATAATTAAATGATGATTGCTAATTTGATTTAATCATACATAAGAAAAAAGCGAATAAAGTAAATTTTGTGAAAATTTTATATCTTAAAATTAATTTTTATAATTTCATATAGATTTTTGCCCAACTATTTTTTAAGGGTTGCTTGAATTTTTCTTCAAACTCTTTAGGGGTATTAACTGAAAGATTGTATACATAAGTATCAGGAGTGATTTCTTCGGATTTAATTTTTTCCTTAAAGGATGATATAGGAATAGTATTAATATTACCATTCGTATCTTCAAAACTTACCCATAATCTGTTTAAAAGCTCAAGATGATATATATGATCGATCTCTCTCATACACTGATTTAACTTATCAAGAGAGCAGCCGGTAGCCCTTGTTTGATCTTCATCAACCATGATAACAATAAATTTATCTTTTATAATTCTCAATTCAGATTTTAAATCAGCTCCATGTGCCACCCATGAGGCTAAAAACTTAGAAATGATATCAGAAATATTTTGTTTTTCTTCATTGTTAAGAAATCTATTGGATTGAAAAATCCAAAGTCTACAAAAATTATTCATCATTTATTTTAGTAAAAAATTTATATTATTACGCATATTGCAATCGCACCAACAAATTTAAAAATAAATTTCCTGATTGGATTTAAAATTTAAGAAATAAGTGTAAATTAGAAACATATTTGTTAATAGCCATAACTTAAACAAATAACCATAACTACAATTTAAATTTAGGTGTAATTATATGGATTTTGATTTTCATAAGATTAATAAAGATTTTAAAAAGATAAATACCAATATTAGAGTATATAGTGATCTTCTAATTGAAAAATCGTTAGATGTATGGAATATAAAAACTAAAGTAGGATTATTCTTTTTTTCATTAGGTGTCGCAATTTTAGGAACCTATTTTCTTTCTCCGACAGAATTTTCGAAAGCTCAGGAATATACTATGTTTATTTTGATGTTTTCTATCCTTCTTTGGGTTACCGAGGCTATACCTCCATTTGCTGTCGGTATACTGATCATGGGTTTTCTTATATATACTATGGGAAATATAGAGGGTTCGACAATAGATCCGAAGACAATTTCAAACACATGGTCCGATAGTGTCATATGGATTTTTTTAGGCGGATTTTTCCTCAGTGAGAGTATGAGAAAAACAGGTATTGACCTATCCTTGTTTAGAGGGACCATATCGATATTTGGTAGTAAGCCATCACATATGTTACTAGGGATTATGTTAACAACGTCGTGTTTGTCTTTAATTATATCAAATACGGCAACCTCAGCAATGATATTGGCAGCTGTTATGCCTTTCTTGGAAAGAGAGGGTAAAGATTCTCCAATGGCAAAGGCTATTCTTATAAGCATTCCGGCATCGGCAACTTTTGCAGGCATGGGCAGTTTAATATCTTCTCCTCCTAATTTAATTGTCGTGGATGTGCTCAAATCCAAAGGAATTGAGGTTTCATTCTTTGACTGGATGATATTAGGACTTCCTGTAGCATTAACTTTATTACTATTCTTTTGGCTTCTTCTGAAACAAAAATATACTTCAAAAGTAGATAAGATTAATTTAAATTTTTTGGAAGAGGTTACAGCTGTACCTAAAAAAATTAGATTACAAAGGTTCTTCGTGATGTTAATTTTGTTTGTAACCGTTTTCTTCTGGATGATGGGGTCTAAATTGAAAATACCAAGCGCGGCTACTTCCGGTATACCTATTGTTTTCCTTCCTATGTTAGGAATAATAACAGCAGAAGATATTAGAAAACTTCCTTGGGATACCTTAATGCTGGTTGCAGGAGGATTGTCATTAGGTATCGCCATAAAAGAATTGTTAGCGCCTTATTATTCCGAATTATTGGGCGGAGCGTCTTTCAACATGTATCTTATGATGATGTTATTTGCAATCATTACGGTTATATTTTCAAATATAATGAGTAGTACCGCAACGGCAACAATTGTAATTAATATCGCGGCAGTAGTACTTCCACCAGAACAAATATTACCCATAGGTCTTGTAATCGGACTTTGTGCTTCATGTGGATTATTCCTTCCGGTATCTACTCCTCCTAATGCTATTGTATACAGCACAGGAATGCTCAAACAATCCGATTTTTATTTTGGAGGTTTTTATGCTGCTATAGTAGGGACCATAGTTATTATGGCTTGGGTTTTATTCTTGCAAAATTTTACAGGCTATTTTGAGATGGTTTTAAATGGTAAATGAGAAGTAATATATATTTTAAGAAATATTTAAAATAATAATCTGTCAACTTGGCATATAAAGTTTTATCTTTGCATGCGGTTTTATTTTGATTTAATAATGCCTATACTATTTAGATAGGTAACATTTAGTATGGAAAAAGAAATTTTAGAAGAAAGACAAGGAGAAATACTAGTACAAGAAAGTGTATCTAAAAACACCAAAAAATTATTCTTAGAAAGTTATGGTTGTCAAATGAATTTCTCAGATAGTGAAATTGTTGCTTCGATACTTAATGGAGAAGGATATAACACAACTACGGAATTGGAAGAAGCAGATTTGATTCTTCTTAATACCTGTTCTATTCGAGAAAAAGCAGAGCAAACCGTAAGAAAAAGGCTTTCCCAATTCAATGCGATAAAAAGGAAAAGACCCAATTTAGTTATAGGCGTTTTAGGATGCATGGCAGAAAGATTAAAAACAAAATTTTTAGAAGAAGAGCATTTAGTCGATTTAGTAGTAGGTCCGGATGCATATAGAGATCTACCTAATTTGCTTAAAAATACAGATGATGGTAGAAATGCTATAAATGTAATATTATCTAAAGAAGAAACCTATGCAGATATAAGCCCTATACGGTTGGGAGGTAATGGAGTTACAGCTTTTGTTTCTATTACAAGAGGATGCGATAACATGTGTACTTTTTGTGTAGTTCCTTTTACAAGAGGGAGAGAAAGGAGCAGAGACCCTCATTCCATTCTTAATGAATGCAAAGAATTAGTGAGTAATGGATATAAAGAAATTACACTTTTAGGACAAAATATAGATAGTTACTTATGGTATGGAGGAGGACCTAAAAAAGATTTTTCCAAAGCGAGCGAATTACAAAAAGCTACAGCAATAAATTTTGCACAATTATTGAATATGGTAGCAGAAACCTGTCCAGAAATTAGGATCCGTTTTTCTACATCTAATCCTCAAGATATGAATGAAGAAGTGCTTTACGTAATGGCTAAACATGATAATATATGTAAATATATACATCTGCCCGTACAAAGTGGAAGCACATCAGTATTACAGCGTATGAATCGTCAGCATACACGTGAAGAATATATATATTTAGTTAACAAAATTAGAGAAATTGTACCCGAATGTGCAATTTCTCATGATATAATAACTGGTTTTTGCGGAGAAACGGAAGAAGAGCATCAGGAGACTTTATCACTTATGGAATATGTAAAATATGATTTCGGTTATATGTTTGCCTATTCAGATCGTCCTGGTACTTTAGCGCATAAAAAATTGAAAGATGATATACCCGCGGAAATAAAATCAAGAAGACTTAAAGAAATTATAAGTCTTCAACAAAGACTATCGTTAGAAAGAATGAAAGCCTATACAAATAAAGTACACGAGGTTTTGATAGAAGGAACCAGCAAAAAAAGTAAAGATCAGTGGTACGGAAGAATTTCCCAAAATGCAGTTGTGGTATTTACTAAAACTGAAGGTACGAAAATAGGTGATTTTGTAAAAGTAGCAGTACATGATTGTACTTCCGCTACATTGATAGGGAAAATCGCATAATAAAAAATATGGATTCATTACAGGCAATAAAGCAAAGATTTGGAATAATAGGAAATAATGTAGGGCTAAACAGAGCTTTAGAAAAAGCTATGCAGCTTGCTCCTACAGACATTTCAGTTTTAGTAATTGGAGAGAGTGGAGTTGGAAAAGAATTTATTCCAAAAATTATTCATAATCTATCGCCAAGAAAACATAAACAATATATCGCAGTAAACTGCGGGGCAATACCGGAAGGGACAATAGATTCCGAATTATTCGGCCATGAAAAAGGAGCGTTTACAGGTGCGGATAAAATACGAAAAGGTTATTTTGAAGTAGCTGATGGAGGAACAATTTTTTTAGATGAAGTTGGAGAATTGCCATTGCAAACTCAAGTTCGCTTATTAAGAGTGCTTGAAAGTGGCGAGTTTATGAAAGTAGGCTCTTCCAATATACAGAAAACGAACGTGAGAATTGTAGCTGCAACTAATGTAAATCTGTTGGATGCAATAAAAAAAGGAAGATTTAGAGAAGATTTATATTATAGATTAAATACGGTTCAGATAGATATTCCTGCTTTACGAGAAAGAAAAGATGATATACCTTTACTATTTAGAAAATTTTCAGTTGATTTTTCAGAAAAATATAGAATGCCATTTGTGACTTTATCCGATGAAGCTATGTCTTATGTTCAAAATTACTATTGGCCGGGGAATATTCGTCAGTTAAGAAATTTTACAGAGCAAATTACGGTGATAGAAACCAATAGAAGTTTATCACTAGAAAAAGTTAAAGAGTATTTGAAAGACATCCCTGAAACAACCTCTTTGATTAACTTCTCTAAGCAAAATGAAAATAATTCTGATTTTTCCAGCGAAAGAGAAATATTATATAAGTTTTTGTTTGACATGAAAAAAGATCTCAACGATTTAAAAGCGTTAACATTGGATCTTATTAAAAATAAAGGAGATTTGAGGTTGAATCCAAATGATCAAGATCTTTTTCACAGGGTTTATAAAGATTACGATATTCCTAAATCTGGCGATCCTCTTGTCTATTATGATGATAAATCGGTTATACCAGCCGTTCCTTCAAATGTTAATGGTTATCATGAAGTTTTGGATGATTATGAATATGAAGACATATCTAATGATTCTGAATCTTTATCTTTACAAAGGAAAGAAGAAGAACTTATAAAAAAGGCATTAGAAAAATATAATGGTAAGCGTAAGTTGGCAGCAAAAGAGCTTGGAATTTCAGAAAGAACCTTATATAGAAAAATAAAACAATATGATATTGAGGAATAAAACCATATTATTTATAATAGGGATTTTTTTTATATCTTTGTCTGGATGTTATTCATTTACAGGATCTTCTTTAGATCCTAGTATAAAAACTATAGAAATAAAGTCATTTCCGAATTATTCAGCCTATCAAAGCCCCAATTTAAGCGTTGACTTTACTACTGCTTTACAAAATAGATTTAATCAAAGAACGAAGCTCGTAGAAACAAATGTAGACCCTGATATAATTTTAGAAGGAGAAATAACTAATTTTTCTACTAGCCCTATAAATATTCAGAGTAATTCAGATGAAGCAACACAAAATAGATTGACAATTACTGTCTCTGTAAGATACGAAAATAAAAAACAACCGGAAAAGAGCTTTGATAAGACTTTTTCAGATTATGAAGATTATTCAAGTAAAGAATTATTGATTGATGTTCAAGATGATTTAGCACAGAAAATAAATCAAAGAATTATAGATCAAATATTTTTAGCAATAGTAGCAGATTGGTAATTTATGGATATTAGTAGAATCGTACAATTAATAGAAAGTCCTGAAAATCTTAAATTTTCCGATAAATATTATATTGAAAATATAATAGCTACTTATCCCTTTTCTCAATCATTTCATTTGCTTTATTTAACTTGGAAGCAAATATTTACATCTGAGCCGTTAGACCAGGATATACAAAAGGTTTCTATATATACAGCTTATAGAGAAATATTAAAAAAATATATAGAAAATAATAAAAATATTGTAAAAAAGGTAAATATAGACGAAAGAGAAGAAGAAAAAGATAAGACAAAGAAAGTTGAAGGCGCTATGATTTCTAAGAATATAGAGTTTAAAGAATGTATGGAAGAGAAAGATAAGGTTAGGGAATTAATTGAGACACATTCAACGTACGAAGATACGATTAACGAAAAGAATATATCGGAAAAATTATTGAGTGATAGTTTTAATAAATTAGATTTAGAGCCAGTGCAGAACATTTACGAAACTAAGTCGCTTTTATCTGAGGATAATGAGTTAAAAAAAGAAAATAGTATACTATTTAATGATTGTACATATACTAATATCGAAAAATTAGGAATTTCACATCTATTTAAATCAGATTCTCAAGTTGAGCTTGAAAAGGATAATGAGGGGAATGAAGAATATAAATTAGAACAAAAAAATAATTATTTGCCCGAGCAAGATTTCCTTGAAGAAAAAATTGAAAAATCAAGAGATTTAGATATCGAGAAAATAATTAAAGAGGAGACTAGTGAAAATGAGTTCGATAAAATAGAAACTATTGAAATTAAAAAAGAAGAAATTATTTCAGGTTTGGATAAATTAACTTTTAATCAATGGATTTCTCTTTCAAAGCAAAAAATTCCTTTAAAATCTGAATCTGAAAAAGTAAGTAATGAGACAGATAGGCAAAATGCGATTATTTCAAATTTTATTGAGAGTAATCCCAAGATAAGGCCGATTGTGAAAGATTCTAAATCTAGTAAAAGCATAGAGTTTAAAAAGGAAGAAATACAGGATATTGCAAATCTAATGACAATTACTTTAGCTCAATTATATGTTGAACAAGGTAAATATGATACGGCAATAACGGCTTTTAAGATATTAAGTTTGAAATATCCAGAAAAAAGTAGTTATTTTGCTTCAGAAATAAAAAAAATAAAAAAGATAAAAAATTCAAAATAATATGACAGCAGTATATGGAATAATAATGATATTTATCATTATCGCGTGCGTTTTGCTAATATTGGTTGTTTTGTCGCAAAATCCAAAAGGAGGCGGTTTAAGCTCGACATTCGGTGGTAGTGGAACACATATGTTTGGTGTTCAAAAAACAAATGATTTTATGGATAAGGCAACCTGGACATTAGGAGGGGTTATAGTTGTATTGTCAATTTTTGCATCAGTATTGATAGCAAAACCGAGTGTATATACATCATCTCCAACCAAAAACTCAAATCAGTCTTCAAATACTCAACAAGAACAGGCTTTGCCAAAAACTAACGAAAAGTAAAATAGTTAGAATAATTAACACTAAAAAATAGTAATTAACAAAGTTCTTAAAAAAATAACGTTGTGTTAGGAAGAAGGCAAATTAGAGAAAAAATTCTACAGGTTCTGTATGCGTACAATATAAGTGGGAATGAGTTAGAATATGTTGAAAATAGAATGTTTCAGTCTATAGATGAGATTTATGATTTATATATTTATCAGTTAAATCTGTTATTGGCTGTGAGAGATTATGCTCTTGAAGTAATTGAAAGAAAAAAACAAAAACTCTTTGCAACAGAGGATGAGAAAAACCCAAATCTTAAGTTTGTTAATAATAAGATATTCGATTTATTAGAAAAAAATAAAGCAAGAAAAGAGTATTCCGACAAACATTTAGAATTATCCTGGCATTTAAATAACAATTATCCAGCTCTCATTTTTAAAAAATTCCAAACTTCCAGAAGTTATCTGGAATATATGCAAAGTAATGAGACAGATTTTGAATCTGAAAAAAGAATATTGCTTAAATTATTTCTGAAGCATATAGCCGATAATGATATAATGTATGAATGGTTTGAGGAGCTTAAACTTTCTTGGGCAGATGATGTTCATATTGCTAATAATATGACATTGAAAACTATAAAATCAATAGAAGAAGGAGCTCCATTCGATACATTAATACAAGTTTTAAAATCGGATGAAGGGTCTTTATTTGCAAAAAATCTTTTTAGAACTACTGTTAAACATTATCCGGAAAGTTTAAAACTGATAGAGCAAAGATCAAATAATTGGGAATTAGATAGAATTGCTGAGATAGATAAAATAATTTTAGCGATGGGGTTTACAGAGCTTAATTATTTCCCTCAAGTTCCTGCTAAAGTGGTAATTAATGAATGTATTGAATTGGCAAAGGTTTATTCAAGTGCAAAAAGTAATGTATTCATTAATGGTATTTTAGATAGATATGCAAGAGATATGAATAAAGTTTAAACAAACCGATTATATGAAAAAATCAGTAATATTATTTATTATGGTCGGTCTATTATGTGTAATAGGTTGCAAAAAAGAAGATAAGCCTTTAAGACAAGAAGAAAATCATATACAAGACCACCCGGATAAAAAAGTTGCGCAGAGTATTCCCAAAATTACAGAAGAATCGGTAATTCAATTTACTGAAGATTACTATGATTTTAAAGAGATTAAAAAAGGAGAAGTTGTTACCCATGTTTTTAAATTTACAAATATTGGAAAACGGCCACTATTAATTTCAGAAGTAAGGCCATCTTGTGGATGCACTACTCCCAAATATACCACGGAACCTGTATACCCAGGTAAAAAAGGAGAAGTAACAGTAACATTTGATTCTTCAAATTTTAAAGACGAAGTATTTAAAACTGTTGCCGTATCAGGTAATTTTGAAACTAAGATTATCAAATTTAAAGCAAAAGTAAATTAAAATAAATTATACTATGTTGACAATAATTTTACAAGCAAAAGGAGGATTTATGGAGCAAGCAGGAGCTTTCCTTCCCCTGGTTCTTCTATTTGTAGTATTTTATTTCTTTTTTATTAGGCCTCAGACAAAAAGGCAAAAACAAGAAAAAAATTTCCAAGATGATATTTCTAAAGGCACAAGAATTGTAACTACTTCCGGTATTCATGGAAAAATAGCGGAAATAATGGATGACGGGCTAATAATCGAAACTATGGCCGGAAAAATTAAAATTGAAAAATCTGCAATATCACGTGAATTATCTATGGCTAGATATCCGGAAAATGTACCTGCTAAGAAGTAAAAATTATAGTTAAATACTGTAAAGCATATTCTATATACAATAGAATATGCTTTTTTAATTAGATAAATATGAAAGTAGTTGTAGGCCTTTCAGGAGGAGTAGATTCAAGCGTAGCTGCATATCTTTTGCAGCAACAAGGCCATGAAGTTATTGGTCTTTTCATGAAAAATTGGAATGATTCAGAATTTACGTTAGAAGATGAATGTCCATGGGTAGAAGATAGTAATGATGCATTATTAATAGCTCAAAAGCTAAATATCCCTTATCAAGTTATAGATCTTTCTGATATTTATAAAGAAAGGATTGTCGATTATATGTTTCATGAATACGAATCAGGACGAACACCTAACCCTGATGTTTTATGTAACAGAGAAATTAAGTTTGATATTTTCCTTGAAACAGCTTTATCATTAGGCGCAGATAAAGTAGCAACCGGACATTATGCCAGGGTAAATTCCTTTATGGAAAAAGACCAGACCATTTATAAATTATTAGCCGGAATTGATCAAAATAAAGATCAATCTTATTTTTTATGTCAACTTAATCAATATCAGTTGTCAAAAGCATTATTTCCCATAGGGAATTTAACCAAACCTGAAGTAAGGCAAATTGCCTCAAAAGCTGGTTTAATAACTGCAAATAAAAAGGATTCGCAAGGCTTATGCTTTATCGGAAAAATTAGATTGCCGGATTTTTTACAACAGAAATTGAAACCTAAGAAGGGTAAATTAGTTGAAATATTTTCTGATAGTCATAAATATGAAAAGGAAGAAAGATTATTCACATCTAAAAAAGAGGAATTAATTTATTTATCTACTCCTCAACAATACACAGAAGAAGATGGTAAAGTTATCGGAGAACATTCCGGAGCACATTATTTTACGATTGGACAAAGAAAAGGATTGGGCATTGGGGGGCATATAGAACCCTGCTTTGTCATCGATACCGATGTGTCTAATAATGCGATTTATGTAGGAGAAGGTAAAAATCATCCTGGATTACTAAGAAAAGCCTTATTCATTTCGCAAAAGGAAGTGCATTGGATTAGAGAAGATTTAAAGTTGAAAATGGGAGATCTGATGCAAGTAAAAGTGCGGATAAGATATAGACAAGCTCTACAAAATGCAGTGCTTTATCAATACGAAGAAGGAATATTCATAGAATTTGAAAATTTGCAATCGGCAATAACTAGAGGGCAATTTGCTGCATGGTATACAGATGATGAACTAATTGGAAGTGGGGTTATCTCGTAATTAGTTAGTTTATTAATCAAAAAGGAGCTTTAATATATCCAAAGAAATTGGTTTTTTAAAATTAGACAAATGTGTTTCAAAATAAGTTATAATTTCAGTAAGCATCTGTTTACGTTGTGATGTATTAAAGCAATTTTTAGAAGATTTAAATTCATACGTAAGCAATAATTTCCATAAGTATGCATTTTCTTCCATAGTAACAGGATTAGCTTTTAAAGAGAATACTCCCTCTTTAATGATAAAATATGGGAATTCGGAATCATTTTCTAAAGGATAAAAGCCAATATATTTAGAAAAATGAAGTAAAAAATATAGATGAAAATCAGAAAAATAATTGTCTTTAGAATCTAAATCAATTAAACTTTTCTTTATGAAGCCATATAATGATAAGTCTGGTGTTTCTTCATTTTTAAGAGTTTGATTTACTATTTCCCCAATAAAAGTTATGATTGATGATTTAATAATATTTGTATGAATAGTATTGAAAATATGACCTTGATGAATTTCTTTAATTAGTTCTAAAGAATTATTTTTTTTAGAATAGAAGACAAGCTCGATTTCATTAAATAAAAAGATAAAATGACTTTTTTTGTATTTCTTCGAAAAAGAATTTTTTAAGATAAAACTCTTAAACCCGAATTTTTCAGTATAGCACTTAATAATGAGGGAAGAATCTCCATATTTTAAAAAAGATAAAACAATTGCTTTAGTGGATTCAATCATTATTCGACCTTATCTGATAATTGCAATTTTAGTAGTTGCATGTTTTTTCCCCTCAGAATTGCTCATTAAAACTAAATATACCCCTGAAGCCACCGGTTTACCTTTAAAATTGTTTCCATTCCAAATAGCAACACCACCTGGGGCCCTGGTTTCATATACAAGGTTGCCTGACACATCAGTAATCTTAACATAAGCATCATGAGCTAATCCTCGAATAGTTATATTTCCTGTATAACCAGGTCTAACAGGATTAGGATAGGCAACCACATTTCCAAATTCATCGCCAGAATCAATAATATCACCTCTATAAGAGACTATGCCGGAAGGAGTAACAAAATAAACTTCGCCTGATTGATCAATTTGTATATCTGTTATCAGGTTTGAAGGTAATGGTGAATTTTCTTCCGTAAATTTATTTAAAAGAGTTGTTCCATCTTCCGATAAATAGAAAACGCCAGAACTATTAGTGCCTATCCATTTTCTATCAGCACCATCTGTTCTAATAACATTAATTTTGGTTTCTCGTAGAACTTCTTCTCCTAAACCATTTTGAGAAATTACAATTCTTTCTGTATTGTAAATCCCGGATTCTAATGACTGATAAGGGTTTCGTAATATACGTAGACCGCTATCGGTACCAATCCAAGCAGTACCCGATTTATCTAAGGTCGCACACATAACATTATTGGAAGGTAAACTTCCAGAATTTTTATCTGAATTGATTAAATAAATTTTGTCGTCATAAGTATTTAGCGGAGTACGATTATAATTATATACTACAAGCCCGTTATTTCTTGGAGAAGGTACCCATACATATCCTTGAGAATCAATATAAGGATCCATAGCTCCTCCGGTTTGGTTGATTCTTTTAGGCAAGAGGCTTAAATATTTGAATTCATCAGTTGGTGTTTTTATATTAATAGCATTATTAACTCCGTTATTGGTTTCGGCAGACCAAGTTTGTACAACAATTAAATTACCATTACTATCAAAACCACCGCCAACAAGACGTTCATTTTGTTTAATTGAAGAATTGGTATGATTGTATATTGCTTGCAACTTATTATCTACCATTTTTAATAAGCCGTTTTCATAAGAAAGGATGAAAACTTCATTAGCATTATTGCTATTTGGAATTACCTTCATGATATACCTTTCCTTATTAAGGCTTTCGTAATCGATATGATTCCATTTTTGTCCATTAAAATGGTAAAAGCCATAAGTGTTAGCGCTAGACTGAAAATTATTAACAAGATTTCTTCCACCGGGGGCAACCCATAATTGATTATCAAAAATCGTCAGAGAATATGAACGATTATTAAAAGGACCATCCGGTACTAGATAAGTGGAATCTAGATAAAGACCTTTTGATTGAGTTCCTCCATAAAAAATATCATGAGAATAAAAACCTGTATTTAAATTATCTGAAAATTCTTTAAATTTTAAAACGTTAAGAGTATTATCTAGTAAAACCATTTTATTCTTTTGTACTAATAAAATGGAATTGTCAATGGAAACAATATCATTTAAATTAGGATAATTTCCTTGATTTTCCCAAGATAAACCTTCGTCTTCACTTTTATAAAGAGTATTATAAGAACTGGCTACTAATATGGAATTATTTTTGACTATTTGATTATAGTTTGTTCCTTTATTAGAAAGATTCCAAGCTGAAAAATTAGGAAGTAAATTATCTATGGTATGAGAATATATCCCGTAGTTAGAAGCAGCATATATTTTATTATTAAAAATTACACTTTTATTAACCTTATAATAATTGAGACCTTGTTTGAAATAGCAAGTTTCTTTAAATTCAAATTTTTTTAAATTAAATAAAGCTATTCCAAAATCCATCGAAAGTACGGCATAATCTCCTTCCGTGTATATATGATTGATTTGTTTGCTTCCTTGATAATTTTGATCCAAAGGGATATCAACAATTAAATGAATTTTATCCTGCTTTATAATGTCTAATTTACCATTACTATAACCAATAATTATAGATTTACTACTTGGGTTATATGCAAAGGCTGAAATACTGACTTCATGTAAACCGTTAGCTTTCGATATTTTTTTTAATTCACCGTTTGATTCATTGTAAGAAAATAAACCATTTTCAGTGGCACAGAAAATGAGATTATCAACTTTTTGAATGTTCTTGACATTGAAATAGGAAAAATAATCTTTCCATCTTGAACTCTGACTATAGCTAAGAATAGTAAATATTTGTAAAAATAAAAAAAATAGCCTTTTCATAGAAATGATATGTATCGCATGTAAATTTAATAGATTTAAGGCAAAAAATAACAAATGAGAGCATATTTTATAAAAAAATGTTTTTAGATTATACTATTTAATCTTTAGCATAATACTATGAAAAATAAATATATAAGGGAGATAAGACTAAGGTTAAGGTTAACAAAACTAAAAATTCGATACCAAAAAATATGATAAAATGTTGAATAATGGACGGGGAAGAATGAATTGTGAAATACAAAATACAATATAAGATATAGAAGAAAAGCTCAAAAGGAAGCTCATTAGTTATTTTGGAAAATTTATTATATTTAAAAGATCAAAATAATTTTATATAATATATAAAAGTAATACTAAATTATTATAAATAAAACATTAAACAATAATTTCAAAAAAAAGAACAAAACGCGATAAATAAAATTCAAATTTAATTAAACTAATTAAATTAAAAATTGAACTTTTTTAGCATATTAAAGAATAAGAAGATAATAAACTTCTAAAGTCTATTGAAATGGAGAAATATACTCTATTATAATTACAAAAGAAAACTATAAAATGTTTGTAAGATATTTGTCAGATTAAAAATATTTTTTAAATTTGCAACCCTATTTAGGTTGATTTTTAATAAAGGTAAAAGAAGAAAAGTGAATACACTAAGTTACAAAACCATATCAGCAAACAAAGAGACTGCAAATAAAGAGTGGTTACTTATTGATGCAGATGGACAAAAATTAGGTCGTTTAGCTTCTAAAATAGCTAAAATTTTGCGAGGAAAACATAAAACAAATTTCACCCCACATGCAGACTGTGGAGATAATATTGTTGTTATCAATGCTGGAAAAGTTGTTTTATCAGGGGATAAAACAGAAAAAAAAGAATATGTAAGACATACAGGGTATCCCGGTGGGCAAAAATTTTCAAGTGTTGCCGAAATTAAGGTAAAAGATCCTAGAAGATTGTTAGAGTATGCAGTAAAAGGAATGCTTCCTAAAAATAAATTAGGAAGAAAAGTACTTAAAAATTTATACTTATATGAAGGGGCAGAGCATGAACAAGTAGCTCAACAACCTAAATCATTTGATATTAACGCTTTCATCTAAAAATAATGGCAGTTACACATAAAATAGGAAGAAGAAAAACATCTGTTGCAAGAGTATATCTTTCTGAAGGACAAGGAGAGTTTACTATAAATGGTAAAGATTATAAAGTTTACTTTCCGACAGAAGTATTACAATATAAAATAGCTCAACCTTTTCAATTAACTGAAACTTTAGGTCAATATGATATTAAAGTAAATGTATATGGAGGAGGAGTAACCGGACAGGCTGAAGCCATCAGATTAGCAATTTCAAGAGCTTTAGTATCATTAAATGAAGAAAACAGAGCAGTTTTAAAACCAGAAGGACTTTTAACTAGAGATCCTAGAATGGTAGAAAGAAAGAAATTCGGTCAGAAAAAAGCACGTAAGAGATTCCAATTCTCTAAACGTTAATCCGACTATTGAAGAAACTATCTAAAATATTTATAACCACTATTTTTTTCTAGTGGTTATTTTATATAAAAAAATAACAATTTAATAAATAATTTAAATTTGCCGTTTAGCTTAGCATCCAAACTAAATTTATTTTAAGTTGATTGCAAAAACTGCGGAACGTAAACTAAAAAAATTATGGCAAAAGTAGACGTAAAAGACCTTTTAAATGCAGGAGTGCATTTCGGTCATCTTACCCGAAAATGGAATCCACACATGGCTCCGTATATTTTTATGGAGAAGAATGGAATCCATATTATTGATTTACACAAAACATCTGTAAAATTAGATGAGGCATCAAATGCTTTAGGGAAAATTGCAACATCAGGAAGAAAAATTCTTTTTGTGGCAACAAAAAAACAAGCAAAAGATATTGTAGCAAAACATGCAGAATCTGTTAATATGCCTTATATAACAGAGAGATGGCCAGGAGGAATGCTAACGAACTTTGTTACAATCCGAAAAGCCGTTAAAAAAATGAATTCTATTGATAGAATGAAAAAAGATGGTACTTTTGAAACTCTATCTAAAAAAGAAAAACTACAAGTAGATCGTCAAAGAGCAAAACTAGAAAAAAACTTAGGATCTATCGCTGATATGACTCGTTTACCTTCAGCTCTTTTTGTAGTAGATATTTTAAGAGAACATATTGCAGTAACGGAAGCAAAAAAATTAGGTATACCTGTTTTCGCAATTGTCGATACCAATTCGGATCCTCAATTAGTAGATTTTCCTATTCCGGGTAACGACGATGCTTCAAAATCTATCGACCTAATATTAGAAACAGTTACCAATTCTATTAAAGAGGGATTAAGTGTAAGAAAAGCAGAAAAAGCTAAGGCTAAAGAAGAAGGCGTTGCTGAAGAAGAAGATGTTTTGGTACAAGATACTAATGATACAGAGGCTTCTGATAGTAAAGAAGAAAATAACGCATAATAAAGTTAAACTTAAATAAAAAATAAAGATGTCATATTCACCAAAAGCAGCAGATGTAGCAAAACTAAGAAATGCTACAGGAGCAGGAATGATGGACTCAAAAAAAGCTTTAGTTGAAGCCGAAGGAGATTTCGATAAAGCGGTTGATTTATTAAGAAAAAAAGGACAAAAAGTTGCAGCAAACAGAGCAGATAGAGAAAATCATGAAGGAGCTGTTATTGCAGCAGTAAATGGAGAAAATACTAAAGCAGTAATAATTAAATTAAACTGTGAAACCGATTTCGTAGCGAAAAATGAGGATTTTGTTAAATTAGCTAAGGAATTTGCCAATTTAGCATTAAATTTCAATACAAAAGAAGAGCTATTGGCTGCTGATTTCAATGGTATTTCTGTAAGCGAAAAACTTATTGAGCAAACAGGGGTAATAGGAGAAAAAATAGAAATATCCGGATTTAAAACATTAGATGCGCCATTTGTAGGTTCTTATATACATGCCGGGAATAAAATAGCTTCTGCTGTAGGTTTATCAAAATCTTTCGATAATGCCGCAGAAGTAGCTAAAAATATATCTATGCAAGTTGCAGCAATGAATCCAATTGCATTAGACGAATCTCAGGTAGATTCAAGTGTCGTTGAAAAAGAACTTGAAATAGCTAAAGATCAATTACGTCAAGAGGGTAAACCGGAGGCAATGTTAGAAAATATTGCTAAAGGAAAACTTAACAAGTTTTTTAAAGATAATACCTTGTTAAAGCAGGATTATATTATGGGTGAAAAAATCTCAGTTGAAGATTATGTAAAATCTGTTGATTCTGAAGTTAAAATAACTGGATTTATAAGATTATAATTCACAGAAATCTATAATAAAATAAAAAAGACTGTAATATATACAGTCTTTTTTATTTTTCATAAAACTTATTGAAAGAATAATTTATTTACAATATATATATGTATAAACTAATTAGCTAATTTTTTATCTGTATATAGTAAGATAATTTCTAAAAATAAAAATAAGAAAACAACCACACCTGTATTTAATAAAGCTTGTGTTAACCCAATTTTACTTGCGTCAAGAAAAGGATAAGGATATAAATCTGTAATATAACCTCTTATGAAAATATAGATAACATAAATAAGGGGAGGAATAATAGCAGTAATCATAATTTTCTTGTTTGGTATTTTTCTAGGACCAAATACTAGCCAATTTAGTACTGCTAAAAAAGGAATGATTACATGTAATGCTTCATTTGTAAACATTGCAATTCCCTTAAGATTATGATCATCATCACGCAGCATTACATTATATACTATACAGGTTATAACAATACAAATAATGCTATCTATTCGTAATAAGCGAAACCAATTACTAGAGTAAGTAGGATTAATAAGTAAAATTAAGGAACTTATTCCTACTGCCAAATTTGATTGTACAGTAAAATAGCTATAATAATATATATAACGAGTGATATGGGATTGTTCATTTAAAATAAATGGATGCATATCCACGTAAACAAAATTATAGGTTTCAAAACAAATACTAAATAGCACTAAAATTATAATAAGTAAGTTAAGAAAAGTTCTCATGAAATAATAAATATAAAATAATAGGAATCAAAAATATGTTAAATTATGGAACAAAAAAAGTAATTTTCAAAACGTTTAAAAGAAATAAAAATATTTATATTATTTAGCAAGTAAATATTATTTTATATTAAATTGTTTGTTAAATAAAGACTTAAAAAAAATATCTATAAGAAGTTTTGAAACTACGATAGAAGTGCCTTTTGATTATATAAATATAAGTATCTATTCAACCCGATAAAATAATGAGAATTGCTATTACATTGCCCTGAATTAAATACAGGTTGGTTATTAACTAGGAAAGGATAAATGTTGAAAAATAACAGAAAAGAAGAAGCTATTTTGGTTAATTCTAACATTATAGAAGTTCCTATTATTTTTCAATATGCTTATGTGGGTTATCTTGGCGGTTTTGATGATTCCAAATATATAGATTCTATCAACATAGCCAATATATTGATAGAGAATTAAAAGATCATTATGTTATGTTTAAAGTAAAAGGGAATAGACAGTATGAATAATTATAGCTAAGAAAGATTTTAAGAAGGAGACTTGTTACTAAGTAGAGAAGTCAAAAAAGAATATTAGAAATATAAATTACATATTAATAAATGGAACTATGTAATCGTTCATAAAACAGAAGGTATAATTGTTAAAAAGATTATAAAACATGATGTAGGAAAGGTAAAATTATATCAATTCATTCATTAAACATTATTATGAAGATAAAGAATTATTTCTAGAAGATATTGCTCAATTATTTAATGTAATTCAAATACAAAGAAATTTTAGAATTTGATACACACGCATCAATATTTTAAAAGTAAATACTTAATCATTAACAATCAATATTTTGCTTAATTTTCACTTATTTTGTTTGTAATAGGGATATGAGTTTATGTTTTTATTACAAAACTTATACTTATAAAGTTAACATATAAGTTTAATAAAATTCACATATTTTTTGTTACTCCAAATGTTAGTCCATAACAAAATATATATTTTTGGATTAGTTAAAAGGTTAGATAAAAAATAGATATTTTATTCCAGAGGTAAACTTGTTTTCTTAAATAAAAAGACGTTTGTAAAGCTATTTAATCGTGTTTTGTAGGTTTATAGGAGAAGGATAATCATTTAAAAGGTGTATTTATCAGGTGTAAAATTACCATTAGATACAAGCAAATACTAATTTTGTTTTATATTATAAAAAGCATTTTTTTTCTTACAATCTTTTATATATCATATTTCCAGTCTCTTTTTGCTTTTTTATTTGAGTACTATTAGCATTTAGAGGTAATATTATATCTATATGAATCAAAAAAATGCTAATACATTTTTAAAAATTTAGGAATATAAATGGCTTATATAAATTATATATAGTTAGAAAAAACGTAAAATATCATATAAATAAAGAAAAATTAAATTGTATTTAAACAATAAGAACTAAAATAAAAAAAATACTTTTTTAGAAAGTAAGCTATACAACCAAAATAGGAACATTAGTTTTGTTGCTCAATCTGTTTGTCATAACTCCAAAAGTAAAATCAGCAATTCCTTTATATTCATGTTTAGCCATTAATAAGACATCAATTTTATTTTCGGTAATTAATTGGGGAAGTGAAACTGCAGGATTTCCAAATCCCAATTTTGTCTCAACATTTGTATATCCTTCCTTTATAAGAAAATTTTTATATTCATCAAGCTTATTTTGATCGAATTTTACTTCAAAGTCATCCGCCATTTTTCCATTATAATTAGCTGAAGCACTTTCTGTAACATGAAACAATAAAATCAATGAATTTGTACCAGCAAAAATTGGTAAATAATCAAGAACCCGTTGGTCTCCTGTACTAAAATCTAAAGCTATTCCAATAACTTTGAAAGAATGTATTTGTTTAATACTTTTTTGAGGAGGTAAATGATGAATATTAAAATTTAATTTTTTAGTTTTTTTAATCCATGGATATAAGACAATGCTAATTAAAAATAATAATAAACTTAAGGATACTGTGCCTAAGAGTATTTTTACAGCCAAAGAGACATTTTCATTAGCATATACATTAATTTCTTCATCATAAATTAATTTTATATTTAATATTATTATGATGATACAAATGATCCAAGATATAATTTTAACAGGTAATTTAATGGCAAATGTACCCATCTTTTCTTTATCACTAACAAAATGAATAAGTGGGATTATTGCGAAGCCTAATTGCATACTTAAGAGAACTTGACTAAAAATGAGCATTTCATCAACAGAATTTTCTCCTAATATGCTTATTACAACAACGGCCGGTATTATTGCAAGCATTCGTGTTAATAACCTCCGTAATGCAGGATTCATTCTAAAATGAAGATAACCTTCCATTACAATTTGTCCGGCAAGTGTTCCGGTAACAGTTGAACTTTGTCCTGCGGCAATTAAAGCTACGGCAAAAAGAAATGGAGATAATGGTCCGAGCAAATCTGATAGCATTTTGTAGGCATCATGCAAGCCTGAAACATCATGCAAGCCCGCTTTATAAAAAGTTGATGCTGCTAGGACCAATATAGCGGCATTTACGAAAAATGCCATATTTAAAGCAATAAGGCTATCATAAAAATTATATTTGATAGCTCGTTTAATTGATGCATGATCTCGTTTAATTTTTCTGGTTTGAACTAAAGCAGAATGTAGATATAAGTTATGTGGCATTACCGTTGCTCCAATAATCCCAATAGCTATATATAAAGCTTCAGTATTGGGTAGAGTAGGTTTAAAGCCCTTTGAAACTTCAATTAAATCAGGCTTAGCTAAAAACATTTCCATAAGGAAACAACCTCCTATAATAGCAACTAATGAAATAATAAAGGCTTCCATTTTCCTCATGCCAAATCTTTGTAAAACCAGCAAAATTAACGTGTCTAATGCAGCAAGCCAAACTCCCCAAATAAGATCAAGACCGAATAGAAGCTGTAGTCCGATTGCCATTCCTAAAACCTCAGCCAAATCAGTAGCTGCAATAGCTATTTCTGCGAAGCTATATAAAATATAGTTCATCCATTTAGGATAATATTCCCTATTAGTTTGGGCTAAATCTAAACCTCTTACAATACCTAGTCGAGCACTCAGGGCTTGAAGAAGAAGAGCCATAATATTACTCATTAATAAAACCCATATTAATGCATATCCAAACTTGCTCCCACCCGCTATATCTGTAGCCCAATTTCCAGGATCAAGATAACCTACGGCAACGAGATATGCCGGACCAAAAAAAGAAAGAATTTTTTTCCATTTTTTAGGATTTTCGGTGCTTATAGTAGCATGAACTTCTTGTAGAGACTTCTTACTCAATTGTTAGGCTTTTCTAATATTTGCAAATTTAAATAAAATTTTTACATTGATAAAATAAAATATTAATCATTTTCAGGTATCCATAAATAATCTTTAAGATTAATAATCTTATCATTTTTGATTCGTATCCCTTCATTCTCTAATAATTCTTCCATCAATGTGGGAGTAGGAAAATGAAATTTTCCCGTTAATATACCTTTACGATTTACTACTCTGTGAGCAGGTAAATCAGCTAATGTATGCGATGAATTCATAGCGTATCCAACCATTCTAGATGAACTTTTTATACCTAAATGTGCTGCAATATGGCCATAGGTAGTTACCTTACCATAAGGAATCTTTCTCACAATTTGATATACTTTTTCATAAAAATTCAAATTTTTCATATATAAATAAAGTAAATAAAATTAATATTATTTATAAGAAAAGTATAAAGTTAAAAAATTTAATTAATGTTAACATCTTTAACAATAGATTAAAAAAATGTTTAGGTAAATCTGATATTATTAATATATAATGAGTTACAGGTTCTTTTTGCAATAAAAAATCAAATTATTTTTTTTAAATTATTTTATAAATAAGATATATTTTATTACATTAGCAAAAGAGGAAGTTTAGGCTTCAAACACATCATAAAAAATGAGAAATATTAATTTTTACTTTCTAGAAATAGTTTTTGTTTTTTATTAATTCGGAAGTAAAATAAAGAAATGATTCTAATTTATTAGAATCATTTCTTTTTGAGTTTTATGCTTAATTTAAAATTCAAAAAAGATATTATTCAATATATTTTTAAACATTTATCCTTAATTGAGTATAATTAAAATATCAAATAGTTAAATTTTAATCTATGGAATAGTCGACATGTTAATTATCATGTCGATCTTATTATTATCATTTATCATTTTTTTAATAGAAAGATATCTACATTATTTAGAATTTGATTACTAGGAATGCTTTGTAATTAATGAAGGTTAAGAAGCAGCATAATTAACAATTAAAAAATGTGAAAATATTAAATTTTCATTAGTTTTTTCAAGGTCTTTTTATGGCTTTCAAAAGCAATTTCATCAAAATCAATTTCTGATAATTTTTTCCAAACAACTCCCTTTAATTCATCAGGATCAAAATCTATAATAGATAAATTATCATCTTTATAGAAAAAGAATAAATCAATAGTATTATATAAAATGTCTTTATATAAATAGGTATTAGGATATGAATCAATATATTCAAGTTTAGACTTATCAATGGATATATTTAATTCTTCCTGCAATTCTCTAAAACTACCATACTCTGCAGTCTCATTAGCATCTATAAAACCACCTGGAAGATCCAAGTAGCCTTTTTGGGGTTCTTTATTCCTAATAGTAAATAAAATTTCATCTTTTTTTTGAATAATAACGGCTGTGGCTCCGGCTGTATTATGATAATATTCAAATTTACAATCTGGGCATACAATTTTAGATCCATGTGGATATTCAAGATGATCACCTTTACAATTTGGGCAGAATTTAAAAATTGGTTGCATTTTACACAAGTTTTATTATCCAAATTTAATCAAGTATTTTAAAAAAATAGCTACTTAATACATATTTTATATGAAATGCTATTTCAGCATATTTAAACAATAAATATAATCCTATATAGAAATAATTGATTAAATAATTATATAAATTAATATTTAAAAATAATCTGATAAATATTATTTCATACTTTAGTCTTATAAAAAATATACATAAAAGTAAATAAGATTAATACAATGGCGACAATTACATTAAGAGGTAATGAAGTGCATACTTTGGGAAATCTTCCTGAAGTAGGAAATAAAGCACCGGACTTTATATTAGTAGATTCGGATTTATCAGAAAAAAAATTATCAGACTATAAAGGAAAAAGAGTTATTTTAAATATATTTCCAAGCGTAGATACAGATACATGTGCTATGTCCGTAAGGGAATTTAATGAAAAAGTTTCAGAAATGAATAACACAGTAGTATTATGTATATCAAAAGATCTTCCATTTGCGCAAAAACGCTTTTGCGCAGCAGAAGGATTGGATAATGTGATTCCTTTATCAGCATTTCGATCAGATTTTGGGAAAGACTATAGATTAGAATTTGTAGATGGTCCTTTAAAAGGATTATTTAGTAGATCTGTTATAGTACTAAATGAATCAGGTGAAGTTATATATGATGAACAAGTTGCAGAAACTACTCATGAACCCAATTATGAAAATGTTACCGCAATTTTAAAATAAAAAATCTTCAGATTAAAAAATGCCTTATATTTTATATAAGGCATTTATTTTTTTATTAATCGCTTACATGTAGAAATCTTAAAATGCATTAAATTAAGCTAAGTTTATAGTTCCCAATCTTTCTATTTTAGAATAGGATAAGAATATTTTGTATAAAACTCAAAAATTAGTTATCAAAAGATACATTATCTCAAGTAATTTAGATTGCAAAAAAAATAGTATGATAATTGATTTAATTAACAAATGTTATTTAATATTATGTAAAGCTAATATTAAGAATAATTACAAAATCTAGAAGAGAAAGAGAATTGTTTGACAAATAAAATAATATATATAACTGTTAAATCTTAAATGGCTAATTAAAATTTAAAATAATGAGATAACTAAAGTCATAACTTTTTGTTAAAAAAAATAAAAACATGAGAAATTTCAATATAAAATAACGCTATGCGATATAAATTGTTTTTACATTTACAATTAAAAAGTATAACAAAAAAAATATAATATCATGAGTAGAAAATTTCCAGCAGGTGTGGCAACCGGATCTTTAGTTAAAGAGATATTCGATTATGCTAAAGAGAAACAGTTTGCATTACCGGCATGTAATGTTATAGGTTCAAGCAATATCAATGCGGCTTTAGAAACAGCGGTCAAAGTAAATGCACCTATAATTATTCAATTTTCAAACGGAGGATCACAATTCAATGCAGGTAAAGGATTTAAAAACCAATCTCTTAGAGCAGATGTTTTAGGGGCTATAGCTGGAGCAAAGCATGTCCATACATTAGCTGAAGCTTATGGTGCTACAGTTATTTTACACACAGACCATTGTGCTAAGAAACTATTGCCATGGGTTGATGGCTTATTGGATGCATGCGAGGAATTTCATAAAAAGGAAGGAAAAACTCTTTATTCTTCACATATGTTAGACCTATCAGAAGAACCGCTAGATGAAAATTTATCAATTTCTTCAAAATACTTTGAAAGAATGGCAAAATTAGGAATGACATTAGAAGTTGAAATTGGAATTACAGGAGGAGAAGAAGACGGAGTAGATAATTCAGACATAGAAAGTTCAAAACTATATACTCAACCGGAAGATGTTTATAAAACATATAAAGCACTAAGTGCAATAAGTCCAAATTTTACTATTGCTGCAGCATTTGGTAATGTACACGGAGTTTACAAACCAGGTAATGTGAAATTAGAACCGAAAATTTTACATAATTCTCAAGAATATGTTCAAAAACAAGTAGGAGGACCATCAAAACCTATTAATTTTGTTTTCCATGGAGGATCAGGATCTTCATTATTAGATATTAGAGAAGCAATAAGTTATGGGGTTGTTAAAATGAATATAGATACAGATTTACAATTTGCTTATACTGAAGGGGCTAGAGATTATATAGAAAAAAATATTGATTACTTAAGAACTCAAGTTGGAAATCCTACTGGAGATGAAGCTCCTAATAAGAAATTTTACGATCCAAGAGTATGGGTGAGAAAATGTGAAGAAGAATTTTCTAAAAGATTAGAAAAAGCTTTTGAGGATTTAAATAATATTAATACATTATAGTAAAAAATATAAATTTTAATATATAAAAGAGCACCTTATCTTGAGGTGCTTTTTTTGTATATTTGAAAAAAAATATTATGAAGAATTATATTGTCATTTCATCGCTAATTGCGTCCGTATCAATTGTTGTAGCTGCTTTTTTTATAGGAAGTTCATATAAAAAGAAATATCAATCTAACACCATATCTGTTAAGGGTTTAGGAACCAAAGATTTTGTTTCGGATTTTATAGTGTGGAAAGCTGACTTTTCAAAAAAGAGCTTAGATTTAAAACAAGCCTATGCAGAATTAGAATCAGATAGGCAAACGATAACAGAGTATCTTATCTCCAAAGGGTTTACTGAAAAAGAAATGGTTTTTTCAGCTGTTGATATTTCCAAACAATATGATTATAAATATACAGCAAATGAATCTCAAAAATTTTTTACCGGATACGAATTAAATCAAACCATTACCATTGAATCTAAAGATGTTCTAAAAGTTGAAGATCTCTCACGTCAGATTACAGAATTAATTAATAATGGAGTTGAGCTATATTCTAGATCCCCATTATATTACTATACAAAATTATCTGATTTAAAAATAAAAATGATATCAGATGCAACCAAGGATGCAAAAAGAAGAGCAGAAGAAATAGCTTTAAGTACCGGATGTAAATTGAAGAATGTGAAAAGTGCCAATCAGGGAGTCTTTCAAATTACTGCACAAAATTCTTCTGAAGATGATTATTCATGGGGAGGAGCTTTTAACGTAACCTCTAAGTACAAAACAGCAAATATTACCGTTCGCTTAGTATACGAAGTAGAATAAACCATGAAAATATATAAATTATTTGAGCCATTTAACTATAAAAATTTGTTCTTGAAAAATAGGATAGTGATGGCACCAATGACAAGGTCTTTTGCTTATAATGGAATTCCCACTAAAGAAATAGCGGAGTATTATGAAAGAAGAGCCCAATCGGAAGTCGGTCTCATTATAACAGAAGGGACAGTCGTTGATAGATCTTCCTCTTCTAATGATCTGAATATTCCGAAATTTTATGGCGATGAAGCTTTAGAAGGATGGAAAAGAGTAGTTGATGCAGTTCATGCTAAGGATGGAAAAATAGCCCCACAAATTTGGCATATGGGAATTATCCCGCCCAAAAGAAATTGGAGACCTCACAAGCCTTTTGAAGGTCCTTCCGGTCTGCTAAATCCAGATACCGAAGGAGGAAAACAAATGAGTGAAGATGACATAAAAGAAACGATAGATGCGTTTGCAGAAGCTGCCTATCAAGCAAAAAAAATAGGATTTGATTCACTCGAATTGCATGGGGCACATGGATATCTTATTGATCAATTCTTTTGGGATAAACTTAATAGGCGCAAAGATAAATGGGGAGGTTCAACGATTTCCCAACGAAGCCGTTTTGCTATTGAAATCGTCAAAGCCGTACGAAGTGCAGTAGGAGCAGAGTTTCCTATAATATTACGATTATCTCAATGGAAACAACAGGATTATTCAGCAAAGATTGCTAAGTCTCCGGAAGAAATGAAAGAATGGTTACTGCCATTATCAGAGGCAGGAGTAGATATTTTTCATTGTTCTCAAAGAAGGTTTTGGGAGCCTGAGTTTGAAAATTCAAATTTAAATTTTGCAGGATGGGCAAAAAAAATTACTGGTAAGCCATCAATAAGTGTGGGTTCAGTTGCACTAAACGGAGATTTTTTAGGAGCATTCAGAGGAGAGAGCTTTGATGTAAATAGTAGTTTTCTGGATGAACTAGACCGAAGAATGGATCAAGATGAGTTTAATTTAATAGCTGTGGGACGTGCATTATTAGAAGACCCTGAATGGGTGTTAAAAATTAAAAAAGGTAACTTATCAGAGCTTAAAGGTTTTTCCAAAGATCGATTAAAAAAATTGTTTTAAATAAAACATAAATTAGTTATAATTTAGAAATTGAATATAGGTTTAAAATTTTATTTATATAAATAAAGAAATAAAAGAAAAGGTTTTTATCTTTGTATAAATAAGTTCTTTACTTAATTTCTTTATCAACAAGGAATAAGGTGCTGTGTAATAACAGCTTAATAGGGAATCATGTGTAAATCGTGAGCTGACGCGCAACTGTAAATAACGTAAAATAGTTTTATCAAAATAAGCCATTGCCATGTAAAAGGTGAGAAGGCAGATAAAATGTTATAAGCCAGGAGACCTGCCTATTCTTAATTGACAATGCTTTCGCGAATAAGAGCAAGATCACAGAGTATAAAGAATGATAATAAAATTCTCCTTTCGTTATTTTTAGAGAAGAGGGCTTTTTAATATCATATTTTATTTTGTATTTCCAATTCATAACAAAAAGGCATTGTGAAGTTTAGCAATAAGAGCTTTTTATAATATAATCGTTTAAAAAGTTATACAAATGCAGACACACAATCTAGGCTATCCGCGTATTGGTAGTGACAGAGAACTTAAAAAAGCCTGTGAAAAATATTGGGCAGGTAAAGCATCAGTAGAAGAGCTGATGATAACAGGAAAAAATATTCGGCATCAAAACTGGATGACACAAAAAGAAATAGGAATAGACTTGATTCCGTCCAATGATTTCTCCTATTACGATCAGGTACTAGATATGTCCCTGATGGTAGGAGCAATTCCCAAAAGATATAATAAGGTAATACTGGATAAATCAAATACAGAATTGGATTTATACTTTGCTATGGCAAGGGGCTTTCAAAAAGAAGGTATTGATATAAAAGCTATGGAAATGACCAAATGGTTCGATACTAATTATCATTATATCGTACCGGAATTTGAAAGTAATCAGAAATTTTCATTATTTTCTACAAAAATCATAGATGAATATTTAGAGGCTAAAAAAGCAGGAATCAAAACAAAACCTGTAATTATAGGTCCGGTATCTTATTTATTGTTAGGAAAGGAGAAAGAAGAGAATTTCAATAAGTTGGACTTAATAAAAAATATACTTCCCGTATATGTGGAAATTTTAACAAGATTAAAAGAAGAAGGGGTTGAATGGGTACAGTTTGATGAACCTTTCTTAGCCTTGGATTTAGATACAAAGACAAAAGAAACATTCGAATACGCATATATAGAAATTCATAAGCAATTTCCTTATATAAACAAGTTGCTTACTACTTATTTTGACGGCATAAAAGATAATTTACAGCTAGCCTATAAACTTCCGATACAAGCTTTACATATTGATTTGGTTCGTTGTCCCCAGCAACTAGAAGAAATATTAGGCAATATTCCTGGAAATATTATTTTATCCCTAGGAATCGTTGACGGAAGAAATATCTGGAAAAACGATTTTGAAAATTCTTTGGAAATGATTCATAAAGCAGTTTCCAAAATAGGTGCAGACCGTGTCATGATAGCGCCTTCATGTTCACTACTTCACAGTCCCGTAGATTTAGATTTGGAAACAGATACAAAATCACTTTCTTTAGAAACTAAAAAATGGTTAGCATTTGCCAAGCAAAAAATCGATGAGGTAGTTACATTGAAACGTCTTGCAGAGAAAGAAAATGATTCGGAATTACAAAAAAAATTACAAGAAAATAAAAAAATTGTCGAAAGTAGAAGAACTTCTACCTTAATACATAATGAGAAGGTTAAAGAAAAAATAAAAAATATAGAAAGTGTAGTAGATAAAAGAGAATCTATTTTTTCAGAACGTAAGAAAAAACAAAAAGAAGCATTGCAATTACCTTCATTTGCTACAACAACAATAGGCTCTTTTCCTCAGACCTCAGAAGTTCGTAGTTGGAGATCAAAATTGAAAAAAGGATTAATAACATCTTTAGAATATGAAGAGTTGGTAAAAAAAGAAATTGAAAAAACAATTCGTTTCCAAGAAAAAATAGGCATTGATGTATTAGTTCATGGCGAATTTGAACGTAATGATATGGTTGAATATTTCGGAGAACAGTTAGACGGAGTCGCCTTTTCTAAAAACGGATGGGTACAAAGCTACGGAAGTCGTTGTGTAAAGCCACCTATCATATATGGAGATATTTTTAGACCACATCCTATGACAGTGAAATGGTCTTCTTATGCTCAGTCGTTAACAAATAAAAATGTAAAAGGAATGTTGACCGGTCCCGTTACTATATTGCAATGGAGTTTTGTAAGAGACGATCAACCAAGAAAAGATACATGTTTCCAGATTGCATTAGCAATAAGAGAAGAAGTGTTGGACCTTGAAAAAGCAGGTATAAAAATTATTCAAATCGATGAACCCGCAATCAGAGAAGGACTTCCCTTACGTAAAAATGAATGGAAAAACTATTTGGATTGGGCAATAAAAGCATTTAGAATTGCCTCCTGCGGAGTTGAGGATAGAACTCAAATTCATACTCATATGTGTTATTCTGAATTCAACGATATAATACAAAATATAGCTGATATGGACGCAGATGTAATTACTATTGAATGCTCTAAATCAGATATGAAGCTTTTAAGTATTTTTTCAGAATTTAAGTATCCAAATGATATAGGTCCTGGTGTTTATGATATACATTCTCCAAGAGTACCTTCTAAGCAGGAAATGATTTCCTTGCTACAAAAAGCAATAAAAAGCATACCGGTTGATCAGTTATGGATAAATCCTGATTGTGGACTTAAAACACGAGGGTGGGAGGAAACAGAAAAATCACTCATTGAAATGGTAGGAGCAGCTACGGAAATGCGTAAACAATACTAGATTTATGACCTTGAAAATAAATTGTGATTTTAGAAATAGCAGTAATTAATATTTAACAAAAGTTAATTACTAAATAAAGCGTTTAATGTTTTGAAATATTGTATGATATAAATTTAGAGAAAGCTAATTATATAATTTTTTTCAAATAAGATAACTGTGAATAAAAAAATCAAAAATCAGATTTAAAATTATTTAGATTCATATATTTTTATGTGTTATGATAGGCTGAAAGTATATACTTTCAGCTTTTTGATTTTTTTCTTTTTAGTATAATTTTATATTAATATATTTCTTTATACTTGAAACAAAAAAGAAGTAAATAAATATAAGTCAATATATTGAATTAATTTATACTTTTGTATATAACACTAAATTACAAAAAATACAATGGATTTAAAAAATGCATTTTTCGGAAGTTTTAATTTATATGATAATATCTTTATTTCAATAAAATTAGTTGTAGCATTTTTCGCAGTACTGGTTTATATAAAATTAGTGGGTAGGACTATTTTAAATCAGGTGTCAGGAATTGATTTAATACAAAATATAGTTTTAGGAGGACTAGTAGGTGGAATAATCTATAATCCGAATATTTCTATCATGGAATTTGCTCTCGTATTATTTATCTGGACATTTATTGTGTATTTAATAGCTTTTCTAACTAAGAAATACAGTCGCTTACGAGGTTTGATCGAAGGACCAATTATTCCTTTGGTATTAAAAGGGAAATTCAATATTGAAGGATTTAGAAAAGCAAAGATAGATATAATGACTTATGCCAGTGTATTAAAAAATAACGGCATATATGATATATCTAAAGTATATTTTGCACAAATGGAACAAGATGGTTCCATAACTGCATTTACAGATGATTACGATAAATATGCAGTATTATTAGTTATTGAGGGAAAAATTAATCACGTTTACTTAGACGGCATTAATAAAACAGAAGAATGGCTTAAAGATGAACTTAGAAAACAAGGATATGATGATGTATCTGAAATTTTTCTTGCTCAATGGTCTCCTAAAAAGTTTTTTATTGTTCCCAAAGATCAGGATTATAAATTAAAAGTTAACGAATAAAAGCTTATTTAATTCGTACTTCAAAAAACCTTTCATTTTCAATAAAACCTTCTAATAAATCATTTTCATTAAGTTTTGAAACTCCGGATGGGGTTCCCGTAAATATAATATCACCCATTTTTAAAGTAAAAAATTGCGAAATATAAGAGATAAGAAAATCGAATGAAAAAATCATTTCGGAAGTATTTCCCTTTTGTTGAATTTGATTATTCTTAACTAAAGAAAAATTTAAATTATCTAAATTAAATTTTTCTTTGCTAACAAAATTTCCAATTAATGCCGAGCGATCAAAAGCTTTTGATTTTTCCCAAGGAAGACCTTTCTCTTTCAATTCATCTTGAAGATCTCTGGCCGTAAAGTCAATACCAAGGCCTATTTCAGAATAATAATTACAGGCAAATTCAGGTTGGATGTACTTTCCAACTTTAGAAATTTTTATAAGAATTTCAACTTCATGCTGAAGGTTGTCGGTAAATTCAGGAATATAAAGATCATCACCGGATCTTATTATAGAGGTATCAGGTTTAATAAATAAAACCGGTTCTTTAGGAATTTCATTATTTAGCTCTTTCGCGTGATTTTTAAAATTTCTCCCTACACAAATAATTTTCATAAAACACTTTTTAATTTAGCTCTAGTAAAAATTTTTTTTGAATATAAAGGAAAATCTGCATTCATTAACCAAGAGTAGTACCCTAAATCACTTAAAAAAACATTTTTAAGCTTTTTTCCTTTATATTTTCCAAAGTTAAAAATTTCATCATCATCTTTATCTATACCTACAAATCCGGCTAAATCAGCATTTTTATTTTGAGTTGTAAATTCATGAAGGAATTTGACATCATTTTGAATTTCCTCATATTTTTCAAGTTGAGCTTTTAATATCTCGTAGGTAGCGAAGGTATCCGCAGATGCCGAGTGGGCATTTTCCAAATTTTTATCACAATAAAATTTATAAGCGGCGGATAGATTTCGCGGTTCCATTTTATGGAAAATTACCTGAATATCAATAGGTCTGTGCTTCTTTATGTCAAATTCTAACCCATTACGTAAAAGTTCTTCAGCAAGTAGCGGTATATCAAATCTATTGGAGTTATATCCAGAAAGATCAGAATCCTTTATCATTTCCAAAATTTGAGGAGCAATTTTCTTAAAAGTTGGAGCATCGGCAATATCTTCGTCATAAATTCCATGAATTAAAGATGATTCTTTAGGGATAGGAATTTCCGGATTAACTCTCCAAGTTTTACTCTCCTTAGATTGATCAGGATTTACTTTTAAAATGCTAATTTCAACTATACGATCTTTGCTTATGTTTATTCCGGTAGTTTCTAAATCAAAAAAGCAGATTGATTTATGTAGTTTTAGTTCCATCAGAAATAATTTTTTTTCTAAATATAATTGATAAAAGTATATAAATCAAAATTAGTATGGGAATAGCAGAAATTTTAAGAAAGATTAACAGAATTAAACAGATTATGAGAAAAGAAAAAATAAGTGAATTATCTTTCCATTTTAAATTTTTAAATTTTAAAGCTAGTAAAGGAATATTTGATACTAATAGATAACAGGACAATGCTGTAATAAATAGTAAAAACCAGATATTATTTAATAAAGAGAAAGAATGATTTTGGTGAATATAATATAATGAAAAAATAAATAATGTATTAGCAGGAGTTGGCAACCCTTTAAAATAGTAACTTTGATCTTCATCAAGATTAAATTTGGCTAATCTAATAGCCGAAAATAATGTTATTAACAAACCAAAAAAAGGAAACAGTCCAATAATATACCCATTATAGACAAATCCGGACGTTAAATTGTTCAAACGTGTATAAAAATCATCTCCACCTAACATAGTAAACATTAATAAGCCGGGAAGTACGCCAAAAGTAACCACATCGGCTAAACTATCAAGCTCTTTACCAAAAGGACCTGAAACTTTTGTAAGTCGTGCAGCAAAACCATCAAAAAAATCAAAAATAAGTGAACATAAAAGGAGAATTAAAATGTAATTTATAGGGGCTTTAATAATTGTTAAAATACACGCAACGCTTCCACATAATAAATTGGCAAGTGTAAGTGTATTAGGTATATGTTTCATTTTTTGTGATATAAATAATAATAAAAATACAAATCTAAGAATTTTGTATTATTCTTAGTTCCATTTTCGAATTTATTACTTACTATAATACATTTTTACAGAATTAATATCCTAATAAATAATAGAAATATCTTGGTTTAACCAAAATTTAAAATCATCACTCAATTTTTCAGATCCATATTTTTTAGGTATTGTTATTTTCTTGAAAAATAAGATGTTTCGATTACTTCTTAATTTTTCTGTTTTAATAATTGATGCATACTCATTAATTTCTGGATTAAGAATTTTCAATTTTTAACGTCTTTATGGTAATTGTTTGAGAGTGGAATAGATAGCATAAGTAAAAAGCCCTAGAAATATATTTAATTTTATTAATAATATTTGCATATAATATTCCTAGTACCGACAATTATCAATGTTAAGATTCCAAAAGTCGCTCTTGATGAAAAGGTTAGAGAAACAGCCATACATAACCAAGCTATTTGCCTCAATAAAAAGAATAATAAAGAGCCATTAATTTTCTTACGATTAATACTCCTAATTATATTTTTTATTTTACGAAAGAAGTAAAATATATATAAAAGGTAAGAAGGGAATTTTAATAATGTATTGTTTTTGAACGGTGTACAACTGGGGGCTTATCTAAAAATGTGTAGTTATATAACTTATTTAGATACTCCTGTCTTTCAATATTTCCGGTAGCTAATATCATAATCCCCCCAATTAGCAATCCAAAAAAAATAAAAACCATTTAAGTATTAGTCTATGTTCCTTTTAAACTATAACTAATATAAAAAGACATTGAGCAAAAAACATATTTTCGTTCATCCATCCTAAAATAATTCCGCTTGAGAGAAATAATAAACTTTTTATAATATTATCATCCGATTCTTTTATATTGTAATACTTGTAATATTGATATATAAATATCAAAATAATTAAAGTCTTCCATTAGTAGTTACTACTCACAGTTAACCATAATGTGCAGATTATAAAAGGGCTAATAAATAAATTATAAATAATAAAAACAGTAATTAAAGAAGATTGTTTTTTATTTAAGTTTGATATTTTATATATCATAATCTATACTATTTAAAATATTACTCATTTAGCTCCTATAAATAACAAAAATTGAACAATTAGATGAACAACAGTACGACTACCCCAACCGAAATAATGGTTGTATTGAGAAAAAAAATCTTTTATATTTTTAACATATGAGTGATTCGTTCCGTAAATAAAGCTGTATGGCGAATCATCAGTAAAGAGGGGGAAATAAAAGATATAAATTATAAATAAGAAAAAAATGATAAAAATTGTTATGCAGTAAGTTAGTTTTTAAATTTCATAGTTGGTTTACAAAAATTTATCAATGTAAAATTAAACTATCTATAATTATATTTTACTATAGAGTAATAAACTTATATTTTTATCGTTCACAATATTACTTATTTTTATTAAAGAAATATTATTTGAAAAAAAAATATCAACAAAATTATAAATTAGTCATAATAATATGGACTCTTCATTCCATAACCTTGCTTCATGCACAAGCTTTTAGAAAATATTCTAATGAATTTTTAAATATTGGTGCAGACGCTAGAGCCTTTGGAATGGGGAATACTGTGGTAGCTAATATATCAGATGTGAACGCCGGGTATTGGAATCCTGCAGGTTTAACGGAAGTCAAAGACGCATGGCAAGGAGCTTTAATGCATGCGGAATATTTTCAATCTATTGCAAAATACGAATATGCAGCTGCGGCTATACCTATTAATAGCTTTGATAACGGGACAGAAGGGACTATTGGATTTTCACTCTATCGATTTGCCGTAGATGATATTATGAATACAACTCAATTGATAGATAATCAGGGGAATATAGATTATAATAAAATAAGCCGTTTCTCTACAGCGGATTATGCATTTATGGCTTCTTATGCAGGTAATTTGTTTAATAATCCGGATCTTTCTATAGGTACGAGCGCAAAAATAGTATACAGACATGTAGGTGATTTTGCAAATGCATTTGGCTTTGGCTTGGATGCGGGATTACAGTACCGTACACAAGATAAATTTTATTTCGGATTGATGGCTAGAGATATCACTACAACCTTTAACGTATGGTCAGTTAATCAAAAAAAATTAAATAAATTAGAATTAGACGGTGAAACCTTAAATGAAGCTCCTAAAGATAAAATAGAGCTTACGATGCCTAAACTTAAAATAGGTGCCGCTAAAAAATTTGATTTTGATGGAAAAGTAGGTTTATTAGCTGAACTCGATTTAAATTTTGAATTCGATAGAAATAATGATTGGATTTCATCCGATGCAGTAAGTATGTCTCCCTCCTTAGGGGTAGAGTTTGATTATGATAATGTTGTATATGTACGTGCAGGATTAAATAATATGCAATATGAAACTAAATTTGATGATTCAAGAAAATTAACGATACAGCCTAATGCGGGTATAGGTTTTCGTTATAAAGGAGTAACAATAGACTATGCACTTACCAATATTGGAAACTCTTCGGTTGCTTTATATTCAAATATATTTTCAGTAAAAATCGATATGGCTAAATTTTCAAAATAACCTATTTAAAGTATAAACCATTAATTATCTTACAGATAGGCAGTATAATTTTATTATTTAGAAAATAAATGTTACCTTTGTAAGGTTTTTGGGATTTAAAAGATTATTAAAAGCCTATTTACGAGGGCTTTTTTTTGTACTTTATTCTTAGAAACTAGTTTTGTAGATAATTATAACTTAGTTATTTATTAGAAAATGTTGTTATGGCATTAGAAGAGAAAGTTAATTTATTATTAGAAGAATTTCTTAATACTAGAACAGACTTGTTTTTAATATCTTGTAAAGTTTCTCAAACTAACAAAATAGAGATTATAATAGATGGAGATGACGGAGTTTCAATACAAGATTGTTTGGATTGCAGCAGAGCTGTTGAAAATAATTTAGATAGAGAAGAAGAGGATTTTGAATTGTCAGTATACTCTTATGGTATATCTAATCCTTTATTAAATTCAAGGCAATATTTAAAAAATAGGGGAAGAGAATTAAATATCATTACTGCAGAAAATAGAGAGATAAACGGAACTATAGTGGGAGCCGATGAAGAAAAAGTAGTTCTTACATGGAAGGAAAGAAGACCAAAAGAAAAAGGCAAAGGTAAAGAAACTGTTGAAGTAAAAGAAGAACTATTATACAGTAATATAAAAAGAGCAACAATTAATATAAAATTTTAATTTAAATTAGAACGAACCGATGGACAGTATAGAGTTAATAGAATCATTTGCAGATTTTAAAGACGAAAAAAATATAGATAGAATTACTTTAATGGCAATCGTTGAAGAATCAATGAAAACCGTTTTAAGAAAGAGATATGGTTCAGATGATCATTTTGATGTAATTGTAAATCCCGATAAAGGTGATTTAGAAATATATTTGAATAGAAAAATTGTGGAAGATGAAATGTCGGAAGATGATTTATTAGAAATAGAAATCAGTGAAGTTAGGAAAATCGATCCAAGCTTTGAAATAGGAGAAGAATATACTCAAAAGATAGAATTAAACGAATTAGGAAGAAGAAATATTCTAGCGTTCAAACAAGTGTTGAATACAAAAATTGCAGAATATGACAATTCTAATTTATATGAAAAATTTAAATCTATAGAAGGAGAAATTGTTAGCGGAGAAGTACATTACATCCGTCACAAACAGGTTATCTTAATGGATGAAGATCAAAATGATATGATACTTCCCAAAGAAAACCAAATCCCTTCAGATTTTTTCCGAAAAGGAGAAACAGTAAAAGCTGTAGTAGAAGAAGTTGGATTTAAAGGAGGAAAACCATTAATAATTCTTTCCCGAACCTCACCAAAATTTTTAGAAAAATTGTTTGAATTTGAAATTCCGGAAATTTATGATGGCTTAATAACCATAAAAAAAACAGTTCGTATACCGGGAGAAAAGGCTAAAGTAGCAGTGGAATCGTATGATGATAGAATCGACCCTGTAGGAGCATGTGTAGGAATGAAAGGATCTAGAATTCACTCTATCGTAAGGGAATTAAGAAACGAAAATATAGATGTAATCAGTTATACCAATAATCAACAATTATTTATCCAAAGAGCTCTTAGTCCGGCTAAAGTGTCTACTATGGAAGTAGACGAAGAAAATAAGCATGCAGTTGTTTTCTTACGACCAGAAGAAGTATCTAAAGCTATAGGAAAAGGAGGCCAAAATATTAAGCTCGCAAGTTGGTTAACAGGATATGAGATCGATGTAAGAAGAGATGAACCGGAAGAAGAAGATATTGAATTGACAGAATTTTCCGATGAGATAGAAAGCTGGGTTATTGAAGAGTTGAAAAAAGTAGGATTGGATACAGCAAGATCTGTATTAGAAAAAGATGTGAATGATTTATTAGAACTTACGGATTTAGAGGAAGAAACCATTATTGATGTTATCCGTATTTTAAAAGAAGAATTTGAAGAATAATGTAAATTTCATTCAATAAATATTATCATATTTGTAAAAAAATAGAATAACAACAAAATATAGTATGTCGGGTATTCGATTAAGTAAAGTATTAAAAGACCTTAATATCTCTCTTGACAGAGCAGTAGAGTATTTACATTCTCAGAATGTCGGGATTGAGAAAAACCCTAACGTAAAGTTAGATCAAAAAGCGTATCAGCTCTTAATTACTGAATTTTCAGAAGATAAAATGAAAAAAGATGCGTCTTTAGATGTGGTCATTAACAAAATTCCGGAGAGAAGAAAGGAAGAGAAGGTAGAGCAACCGGAAATATTTAAGGTTAAAGCTGATGAAATAGCTGCACCTAAAACAATAGGAAAAATAGACCTTGATGCTCACAAAAAGACTAGAAAAGATTCTCGAAAAGAAAAAGACAAAGAAGAAGAAAAAATCATTCCTTCCCAGTCAAAGGAGCAAAAAGAAGAAAAATCCATAACAGAGGAAAAGAAATCAGGCATTAAAATAGTTGGAAAAATTTCTCCTGAAGAACTTCAGCGAGCTAAAGAACCTACATATCCTGTTAAAAAGACAAAAGATAAGAATGTTGTAGAAGAACCTAAGCAGGAAATAAAAAAAGAAGAAAAAAAACAAGAAGAGCCCAAAGCTGTTTCCTTACCTAAGGTAAGAGAAACTGAAAAAAAACCTCAGGATGATGAGCCGGAAAAATTAGAAACCCAATATCAAAAATTAGACGGGCCAAAAATTACAGGTCAAAAGATTGACTTAACACAGTTTCAAAAGCCAAAGAAAACCAATAAAGAAAATTCTAATTCCGAGAAAAAGAAAAGAAAAAGAATTGTAAAAGATTCTAAAGTAGATGTCAATGCAGTTGCCAAGTCCATTAATAATACCGGACATAAAAAAGAAGGTTTTGGACAAGGTCAAAATAAAAACTTAAAAAAAGGAGGAGGCAATAGGAGGCCTAATTCCGGTGGAAATAACAGGAACGTTCGTCCGACAGAATTGACGGATGAGCAAGTAAAAAATCAGATTAAAGAAACTTTGGAAAAATTAACGTCCAAAGGAGGGAAATCTAAAAGTTCCAAGTTCAGAAGAGATAAGAGAATTCAAAGAAGAGAGCAAGAGGCAGAGTTACATGAACAAGAAAGAAAAGACAATACCATAAAGGTTACTGAATTCATTACAGTAAATGAATTAGCAAGTTTAATGAACGTTTCAGCTACAGAAATTATTTCTGCTTGCTTTTCATTAGGCGTTATGGTAACCATGAATCAGAGATTAGATGCAGACACCATGGTATTGGTAGCCGATGAATTTGGTTATAAAATTGAATTTACAGATTCTGAAGTAGATGATTCTGCCATAGAAGAAGAGCAGGACAAAGAAGAAGATTTAGTCACCAGAGCTCCTATTGTAACTGTGATGGGACATGTGGATCATGGAAAAACATCTTTACTCGACTACATTAGAAATACTAACGTGATTGCCGGAGAATCCGGAGGGATTACACAGCACATAGGAGCTTACAATGTTGTGCTTTCAAATGGACAAAAAATAACCTTTTTAGATACTCCCGGTCACGAAGCCTTTACTGCGATGAGAGCGCGGGGTGCACAAGTTACGGATTTAGCTATTATCGTAGTTGCAGCGGATGATAATGTAATGCCTCAGACGAAAGAAGCAATTAGTCATGCTCAAGCAGCCGGAGTACCTATGATATTTGCAATCAATAAAATAGATAAACCCAACTCCAATCCAGATAAGATTAAGGAGGAACTGTCTCAAATGAACTTATTAGTGGAAGATTGGGGAGGTAATATTCAGTCCCAAGAAATTTCTGCTAAATTTGGAACAAATGTGGATATTTTATTAGAAAAAGTTTTATTGGAAGCTGAAATATTAGATTTAAAGGCAAATCCAAACAGGCTATCCAATGGAGTAGTGATTGAAGCAGCTCTTGATAAGGGTAGAGGATATGTTTCTACTATATTAATTCAAAATGGTACTTTACGTGTAGGAGATTATATTTTGGCAGGAAAAAATCATGGAAAAGTACGCGCCATGATGGATGAGAGAGGCAACCATATGAAAGAAGCCGGACCTTCAGTACCGGTTACGGTTTTAGGACTAGATGGGGCACCTACCGCTGGAGATAAATTTAGAGTTTTTGAAGATGAAAAAGAGGCGAAGCAAATTGCTAATAAGCGAGAGCAATTAATTAGAGAGCAATCTATAAGAACTCAGAAACATATAACCTTAGATGAAATTGGAAGAAGAATTGCATTAGGTGATTTTAAAGAATTAAATATTATCTTGAAAGGAGATGTAGACGGTTCAGTAGAAGCCTTAACAGATTCCTTACAAAAACTATCTAATGATCAGATCCAAATTAATATCATACACAAAGGAGTAGGACAAATTACGGAATCTGATATATTATTGGCAGCAGCTTCAGATGCTATTTTAATAGGATTTAATATCCGTCCTAATCTAAGTGCAAGAGATTTAGCAGAAAGAGAAGAAATTGAAATTAGAACATACTCCATTATATATGACGTAATAAACGATGTCAAAGAAGCTATGGAAGGCATGCTTTCTCCTGAGATAAAAGAACAAATTATCGGGAATGTAGAAATTCGCGAAACTTTTAAAATTTCCAAAGTAGGAACTATTGCCGGTTGTATGGTTTTAGATGGAACGATTCATAGAAATTCTAAAATTCGTATTATAAGAGAAGGAATAGTAGTTTATACAGGAGAACTTGAAAGTTTAAAGAGATTTAAAGATGATGTGAAAGAGGTTAGTAAAGGATATGAATGCGGATTAAATATTAAAAATTATAACGATATACAGATAGGAGATTTATTAGAGGTTTATGAAGAAGTAGAAGTTAAAAAGAAATTAAAAATTTAATTAAAAATTTATAAAAATAAAAAAGGCTGTATGAATTTCATGCAGCCTTTTTTATTTTACACAACCTTAACTTATAGTGTTTTTTCAATCAATTAGTAAATTTCTCAATAAAATTCGTCATATAATTAAAATAATTAGTTTTTGTATAGCAAAAAATTAATAATTCAAGATCATTTAATATTATTTTTGGATATATTAAAAAAATGTTAGAATTTTGCCGCTTAACTAAGTATTATATTATTGTATGAGGAAAGAACTTAAAATTTTAAGCGTGCTAGGTTTGTGCTTATCCGGGCAATTTGCATTTAGTCAAATTAAAGGGAGTGTGCAAGAGGTTGATGGTGAGCCTTCTATAGGTGCGAAGGTCGAAATTAAAGGGACGAATACTTTTACAAGAACCGATGATGAGGGTAATTTTGAATTATCTACAGGAAAAGTTGGGGATGTTTTAGTAATAACTAATTTAGAAGAGGAATCAGAAGAAGTAGTAGCAAAAGAAGAATTAGCTTTTAAATTTTCAAAAAAAGTTAAAAATAAGAAAGAGAAAGAACTTGATGAAGTAGTGGTACTAGGTTTTGGTAGGATAAGAGATGCTAAAGATGTCGTAGGATCGGCTTCTGTTGTTAAAGGATCAGATATATCTAATGCGCCCGTTGCCTCATTTGATAAAGCATTAGCAGGGAGAGTTTCCGGTTTAGCTGTAAGTTCTTCTACGGGGCAGCCCGGTGGATTAGCCCAAATAAGGTTGAGAGGTATAACTTCTGTAAATGGAAATAATAACCCCATTTATATAATTGATGGGGTAAGAATTTCTTCAGGAAATTTATCCACTGATCGTAATGAGTCAACCTCAGATCCGTCAACTAACGTTTTAGCAACTATAAATCCTAATGACATTGAATCTTATACTGTATTGAAAGATGCAGCAGCAACTTCATTATATGGAGCAGATGCAGGCGCAGGTGTTATAGTGATAACTACCAAAAAAGGAAAAAAAGGGAAGCCAAAATTCACAGTCGATTTAGAAAGAGGATTTGGTAGAAGAGCAGTTAAAGATCCTCAACCCATAACACCCGGGACATGGAATAAAGTATTTATAGAATCTGTTAAAAATAAGAGAAACGTAACCGAGCAAGAGGCAATCGATTATATTAACGGTTTAGCTAGTAATGGGACGACTTTAGCGCTATGGGACGGAAAAACTCCAGTAACCGATTGGACTAAGCTAGTGGAGAGAGATTATACTTCCCAAAATAGCCTTAATATTGGAGTAACAGGAGGTTCTGACAAAATAAGATATGCCTCTTCTCTTAATTATTTTTCACAAGAAGGTATCGTAAGAACTACAGATTTCGATAGAGTAGGTGGTAGGTTGGCTACAGATTATACGGCAACGGATAGATTGACAATACGGACTGATATCAATGCTTCCTATACCAAACAAAACAGTGTGTTAAACGGGGGATATTTTTCCAATCCGCTTTTAACCAAATATTTTATCCTACCTACTGATAATGCTAAAAATCCGGATGGAAGCTATAATTTAGGGAATGGAAGGATGTTTAATGGTATGTTTAATTCCGCTTACTTGTTGGAAAATAATTATAATACTACTAAAACAGCAAGAGTTTTTGCCAATATACAAGGTGAGTACAAAATTTTTAATAATCTAAAATATATTATAAATTTTGCTCCGGAATATATTAATATAGAGAGAGATAGGTATGATAATCCGATTCACGGAGACGGAGCCAATGTAAACGGAAGGATGATTAATCAAAGAATGCGATATTTTAATTGGAATGTACAAAATATCTTAAATTACTTTTTCAAAGTTGGAGAAAATCATCATTTCGATGCTAGAATTATACAAGAGGCCTATAAGAAAGATTATAAATATTTATATACTTCTAATACGACTGTAGGAAGATTAGGCTTATACTCCACAGATAATTTTGTAAAAAATGAAGGTACGAGCGGTAACGGATATGTTGCAACCAGAAATGCATATGCGGCAAACCTAAGCTATGATTACGGTAAAAAATACTTTGTTGACGGAACTATCAGAAGAGAAGCATTAAATAACTTTAACTCAGATAACAAATGGGGTACATTCTGGTCTGTAGGAGCAGCCTATGATATTTCTAACGAAAATTTTTTAGCAGGAACATTTGTTGATTTACTGAAAATTAAAGCTTCCTATGGAGAATTAGGAAATCAATTACTATATGACGATATAAATTCCTTTTCTCTGTATGCGTATGATATAAACTATAACGATTCAGCTGGGGGCTATATCTATCAGTTGGGCTACAATGATTTTACTTGGGAAAAAATTAGACAATTCGATGTAGGTTTTGAAACAGTATTCTTTAATAATAGAATGAATTTTGCAGCCTCTTATTTTCATAAAAAAACAAAAGACTTAGTATTTCCTAAAGCAATATCATTAACAACCGGTTTCGCGAGTGTTACAGCGAATGCCGGAGATATGGTAAACCAAGGAGTTGAATTAGACTTAGGAGGAACGATAATTAAATCGGATACACCGGATGGTTTCAACTGGTATTTATCAGGTAATTTTACCTATGTAAAAAATGAGGTAACAGATTTACCTTTAGGAGAATCAGTAAAAACAGTAAATATTACTCAAAAAGGCAAAGCGGTTAGTAGCTGGTATATGAGAAAATGGGCAGGTGTTAATCCAGCTACAGGTGAAGCCCAATGGTATATAAATGGCAAAGATGGAGAAGTGACAACCGAATACAATAAAGCGCAAAGAGCTATTCAAGGAGTTCCTTATCCAAAATACATGGCAGGGCTTTCTACAGATTTGTCATACAAAGGTATATCTTTATCTGCAACATTTAGTGGTAGCTTTGGACATAAAATCTATGACGGATGGAGAAATTATACTACCAGTGACGGACAATATATACATGTCTATGGAGGATATGAAGAGCAAGGTGATTTCTGGACGCCGGATAATCCTAATGCATCTAATCCGAAACCGGTATTTACAAATAGCTCACAATCTAATAATGATTCAACTAGATTTTTATACGATGGCGATTTCGTTAGATTAAGAGATTTAACCTTAGGATATACTTTTTCAAAATCGGTTTTAGACGATATTGGTTTAACCAATCTTAAAATATATTTAAGAGCTACTAATATATGGACCTATTGTTTTGATAGTCAAACAAGACATTTAAAAATAGAACCGGAACAAAATATGAATGGAGGAGGAAGTAATTTCGATCAACCAATATTAAAAACTTTTACGGTTGGAGTTAATGTCGGATTTTAAATAATAAGAAAAAAAGTATGAAAAAAATTATAATATTAGTAACTGTTTTATCATCATTAATTACAACCGTATCATGTTCAGATGATTTTACGGATCCACAATTACAACAAAATGAAATAATAGAAGATACGCCGATAACAACTTTAGAGCAGTTGCAAACATTTATGAATGGAACTTATGCTTTAATGAGGAATCAATATTATTACGGTTGTAGTTATATAGTTTATGGAGAAGTAAGAGGAAGTGATGAAATGTTTTCAAACGGTAAATCGGGAAGATATTTGAGTGTTTCTCAATTTACTATGAATGCTGATGATGGCCAAGCTACTCAAACTTGGAGAAGAATATATCGCGTTATAGCCAATGCAAATATTGTTATAAATGCAACGATTACTGATGGAAGTTCAGAAAAATCGATCAATGAAATTAAATCACAAGCGTATGCCGTAAGAGCTTGGGCTTATTTCGATCTAATTAAATTATATGGACAAAAATATACTCAGGATAAAAACTTAGGGGTTCCGATTATTTTAGATTATATAAAAGATCCAGTTTCATTTTCCATAGCTAGATCAACCTTAGATGAATGCTATGCCCAAATTGAATCCGATTTTCAACAAGCTTACGATAAATCGGAATATAGCTTAGGTACGAAACAGACCTTAACTAAAGGAGCTATAGCAGCTTTGATGTCAAGATATTATTTATATAAAGAAGATTATAAAAATGTATATAAATATGCAAGTGAAGTTACCAACCAATACGCTCCAATAGACAAAGGATTATATGTTACAAGTTGGAGAATTGAAGGGCTTAATTCTATATTCGAATTAGCATATGGAGTTTCCGGTTCATTAGGAACTGCCGGGATAGCCTATATTTTTTCTATGGACGGCTATGCCAATACAAGAGTGCTTCCTAGTTTAGTCAACGCATATGATCCGGAAGATATTAGAGCAACTATAAAAAAAGATGAAAAAGATAAGACCGGTATGTTACGTCAAAATTCTTCAAAAAGTTCTACTTATCTAGAAGGAAAATATCCAGTATTAACGGGCGAAGCCAACCAAAAATTAATAAGATATGAAGAAGTTGCTTTAAATCAGGTAGAAGCTATATTGATGGGAGGCGGAGGTTCTAATGACGAAGCACTAAATCTAATTAATGGTATTAGAGAACAAAGAGGTATCGCACCTTTAACTTCCGTAACTATGGATGATTTAAAAGAAGAAAGGAGAAAAGAATTAGTGGGGGAAGGATTCAGAGTATGGGACTTACTAAGATGGAACAAGTCATTAACTCGTTTGGGCTTAACGGGAGAAAAAGAAGATGTTTTATCCGAGGGTGATTATAGGTTAGCTTTTCCTATACCTCGATCTGAAGTTGATAATAATCCAGGATTATCTAAACAACAAAATAAAGGTTATTAATATATTGTAAACATAAAAAAAACCACCTTATTAAGGTGGTTTTTTTATATTATATTTGAATGAATAAATTCTAAATAAATTTTTCACTAATGCAAAATATTTTTAATGGAACTTTCATGAAATCTTATTCGATCATTTGAAAGGTTGATTATAATTTTTCCGTTTAAGGTACAAATAAGATAAGTTTAAAAGAAGAAATCTTAAAATTTTTATGCAAAAAGGTTTGTATTCGGCATCATTTTAACAATTATTATGAATAATATAACATATAGATTAAACAGGTGATTTTTTTGCCTTTTTTTTATTTTTATATTTGCATATTGTTTTATTACATGAGTAGAATTAGATTACTTTTAGTCTGTTTTTTTTTAAGCATAGTTTCAATATTTTCTTTTGCTCAGGTAACAGAAGAAAAAGCAGATCATGTGCCTATATCCAATACTACTAATAATATTAAGACAGTAAGTACTGACTCCATAAAATATTACAACCCTACCATACAGTCGTATAAATATTGGACAGAAGATAATACCAAACAAATTTTTGATACGGTTTTAACTATAGATAAATACTATAGAAATAAAATGTATAATCATAAAGATAGTTTTGGAGTCATGCCATTTTCCAATATAGGGCATACATTTAATCCCTTACTATATACAACCAAAATCAATTCTGCTATTGATTTAATTCCTATAGGGAAATCTTTCAATCTTATTGAAGCAGATGAGGTGAGATATTTTGATGTGCAAACACCCATGACAGAATTTCAATACAATAATGGGTATAAGCAAGGACATTCCCTATCAAGCTTATTTACGCATAATATAAATTCAAGACTCAATTATTCAGTACAGTATAGGGGATTAAGATCAGAAGGGAAATATCTTGAACAACTAGCTTCAAACAATACACTTTTATTTACTGTTAACTATCATACAAAAAATCAAAAATATAATTTGTGGAGCCATTACATTACAGCAAATGTTGATGATGAAGAAAATGGAGGAATACAATTTCCCAAAAATTTTGAAGATGGAGACAGTAAGTTTAAAGACAGAGACCGAATGGAGGTAAATTTAACAGGAGCTCAATCAAAATATGGAAGGCGAAGATTCTATGTAGGACAGCAATTGGGGATTATTAATTCAGGTCAATACAGATATCCCTTATCTATAAAAAATATATTTACAGCAGAATCTTCACATTATTCCTATGAAGAATTTAAAGCTCTTAATACATTTTTTGCAGATAGAGAAGGAATTTTTGAGGTAGATAATTTAAAAGGACATTATAATATCAAAAAACTGAGAAAAATTACCAACTTATCAACAGTTGTTTATGATTGGACCGATAGATTGCATGTAGAAGCAGGATTAAAGTATGAGCACTTAGAATTTAATTTTGACAGAATTGTTGATTCAAGTATAGCCTTCCCCAAAAATTTAAAGGACAACCGACTAGGTGTAGCAGGTAAACTTACTTTTAATTGGAAAAAAGAGATAGTCTTAAAATCTCAAGGAGAAGTTATGTCCGGAGATCAATTTAAAAATTCTTATTATATAGATAATCATTTAATAGTTAGTCCGATAAAAAATTATTATATAGAAGCGAATTTGGGGATAAAATCACAGATGCCTTCGCTTAACTTATTGTATAACCAAAGCTTCTACAAATCCATGAATTACTTTGTAGAAAATCCGGAAAATGAAAGAACCGTCCAAGCAGGAGGAGAATTACACTTAAAACCCTATAACACAAGAATTTTCACCCAATTTTACAATATAAAGAATTACACCTATTTAGATAGCGATAATTTACCTAAACAATCTTCCTCATCTGTAGATTTGGTGCAAGTAGGAATAAAGAATACCTTTCAATATAAAAAGTTTCATTTAGAAACCCATCTAGCCTATCAAAATGTTACCAGTAATAAACAGCTATTACCCCTTCCTGATTTTATAGGTAGAGCAACGGTATATTATCAATCAAAAGCATTTAAAAACAATGCCGAATTCCAACTTGGATTAAATGCATACTATTTTACTAAATTCCAATCTCGAATTTTTCTTCCTGTAACTAACGAATTTAGATTGCAATCAAAATCGGAAAATTATAATATAGGGGAATATCCTGTTTTAGATTTATTTCTCCATTTTAAAGTTAAAAGAATGTTGATTATCTTGGAAGGACAACATTTCAACTCCAGTTTTAGCGGCTATAAATTCTATAGTTCTCCTCTAAATCCTTATACCGATTTTCGCTTGAATGTAGGAATACTCTGGTATATATTTACTTAGATTTTATAAATATGAAATTAGCAATTTTTCTTTTTAAGAATTTAAATTTTTGTAAATTGTAATTTGCTATTATGAATAAAAAGTTAAATTATGAATACACCTCTTTTTGAAGTCGATTTGAAAGTACGCGATTATGAATGTGATGCTCAAGGGATCGTAAATAATGCAAATTACCAGCATTATTATGAAATAGGTCGTCATGAATTCTTAGAACATCACGGATTAGATTTTTACGACTTACATACCAAAGGAATTGATTTAGTATTAGTGAGCATATATGTACGCTATATGAAATCATTGAAAGGAGGGCAAAAATTTCTATGCACTATTGATTCCTTAGAAAAAAAAGGAATTAGGTATTTATTTAATCAAAAAATCATACGTAAATCTGATAATAAAATTTGTTCAGAAGCAAATGCGGAAGTAGTAAGTATCGTTAATGGTCGGGTAAGTAAACTGCCTATATTGGACGAAGCATTTGCTAAATACTTTCAAAAATAGATTACATAAATTGAAATAGATTTAGGAAAAGAAGCTTATAAAATATATTATTGCAATTCGAAAACCTATAGATCTAATGAGAATATAAAAATAAAATCTTTTTATTACGAAGTCCTGACTATATAAAAGGTAAATTATTTTGGCTTGCTAAGTTGCGAACTAATATAAAAAGAATATAATTTTTTAAATTCCTTGAACATTAAAATAAACAAACTCGCATAATTTGAGTATTTTTCAAAAATTTAAAAGTAACGGTAAATTACTGTTAACAGGAGAATATACAGTGCTTGATGGCGCATTAAGCTTGGCAATCCCTACACGATTAGGGCAATCTTTGCTTGTAAAAGAAGCTGATAAGCTCCATCATAAAATAGTATGGAAAGCCCATAAAAATGATGGAAAATTATGGTTTAAAACTATTTTGGATATACGTAGTAACAAAATAGAAGAAACCGATAATATTAATTTTTCAAAAAGATTACTTCATATATTTCAAGAAGCAAATAAATTAGGAAGTAAAAAATTCAAAAATAATTTTGGATATGAATGTACGACACAACTTGATTTCCCTGAAAATTGGGGATTTGGAACCAGTTCTACATTAATAAACAATATTGCCCATTGGGCAAAAGTAAATCCTTATAAGCTTCTTGAAAATACATTTGGAGGAAGTGGTTATGATATAGCTTGTGCGAATGCAATTACTCCTATAACTTACCAATTAAAAGAGAATAGCTCTTCAAGAGTGGAAAAGGTAATGTTATCCAAAGAAATAACAGATCATCTTTTATTTGTTTATTTAAACCAGAAGCAAGATTCAAGAGAAGGAATACAGCAGTATAAGCAAAGAACAAAATCGGAATTTTTATTAGATGCTATCTCAAAAATAACAAGAGAAATAAGTAATCCTAAAATTACTTTTACTCACTTTAGTAATCTTATTTTAGAACACGAACAAATGATTTCTCAATTTATAAATATACAACCTGTAAAAGAAAGATTATTTAGTGATTATCCCGGATTTATTAAGAGCTTGGGCGCTTGGGGAGGCGATTTTATCATGGTTGAAAAATTAGAAATTTCTGATGATTATTTCAAGAAAAAAGGTTATAATGTTATAAAAAGATATAACGAAATTATCTATTGAAAGGTTATTTTTTTCTTAATAAAATTTATTAATCGTAATAAAAAAACAATAATATATATTTGATTGGTTTTTAGTAATTTATTTAGGTTGATCGGATAATGGATTGTATTCGCTTTTTAAAAAATTGATACTTAGATATATTATGAATACCTTTACATAAAGAAAACTTTAAACCAAAAGTTTATGTTAAAGATAGGCGATAAAATTCCTGATTTTCAAGGGAAAGATCAAGATGGAAAAATTATTAAATATTCTGATTATAAAGGTAAAAAGCTTATCATATATTTTTATCCTAAAGCCAATACACCCGGCTGTACCGCTGAAGGGTGTAACCTCAGAAACAATTATCAAATACTTCAAAAAGAAGGATACGAAATTATAGGAATAAGTAAAGATACAATAGATAAGCAAAAAGCATTTCATGAAAAATATTCATTTCCATTTCCACTAATAGCTGATGTGGATAAGAAGATAATAGAATCATTTGGTGCTTGGGGAATGAAAAAATTTATGGGGAAAGAATTTGAAGGTATTTTAAGATATACATTCATAGTAGATGAAAATGGAATAATTACAAATATTATTACGAAAGTAAAGACCAAGAGTCATGCAGAGCAGATACTTGAAAAAAATGACCATTGAAAATAAAGGGAATATGATAGGAAATATAAAGAACGTATAGAAGAATCTAAAATCCATAAATTAACAGAAAAATTAAACATTTATATAAAAATTAAATAATGGCAGAAAAAGAAAGCAAAGACGCAAACAATTTGGAAGCAAAGAAGAAGGCGTTGAATCTAATTTTAGATAAATTAGATAAAACTTATGGAAAAGGATCAGTCATGCGAATGGGGGATAAACCTGTAGAAGAGGTGGATACAATTCCAACCGGTTCTTTCGGTTTAGATTTGGCATTGGGAGTAGGAGGCTATCCAAGAGGAAGAATTATTGAGATATTCGGTCCTGAATCATCTGGTAAGACTACACTTACATTACATGCGATAGCTGAAGCACAAAAAAAAGGTGGAATTGCAGCATTTATTGATGCTGAGCATGCCTTTGATCCTACTTATGCACAAAGACTAGGGATAAATTTGGATGATTTGATTATATCGCAACCTGATGACGGAGAACAAGCATTAGAAATAGCAGACAATTTGATTCGTTCAGGAGCTATAGATATTGTTGTCATTGATTCCGTAGCTGCACTAACACCTAGAGCTGAAATAGAAGGAGAGATGGGAGATTCCAAAATGGGACTACATGCAAGGTTGATGTCACAAGCCTTAAGAAAGCTTACCGCAACCATAAGTAAAACTAAATGTACGGTAATATTTATAAATCAGCTTAGAGAAAAAATAGGAGTAATGTTTGGAAACCCGGAAACAACAACCGGAGGAAATGCATTAAAATTCTATGCTTCTGTAAGAATTGATATACGTAAATCAGGCTCACCTATAAAAGATGGAGACAATGCGATAGGAAGTCGTGTAAAAGTTAAGGTAGTTAAGAATAAAGTAGCTCCTCCATTTCGTCAGACAGAATTCGATATTATGTATGGAGAAGGAATATCCAAAGTAGGAGAAGTATTGGATTTAGGCGTTGAAATGGGTATTGTCGGAAAATCAGGATCTTGGTTTAGTTATCAAGACACCAAGCTCGGACAAGGAAGAGATTCAGTGAAACAGTTATTGAAAGACAATCCTGAATTGTTGGAGGAAATTGAAACCCGTATCAAAGAAAAATTAGTGGAGCAATAAAGATTTAATCCTTTTATTATCAAAAAAAATGATGCATTTTATTTAAACAAAATGCATCATTTTTTTAACTCAATATATATTATTTATACTACTATGATGTAAATAATACATCATTAATTTATAGTTATTTTACTGAAATGGGCATAAAAAAATTTAGTCAGTTGTTTATTAAAATAAGAAATTATAATTTCTTTAATTTTAGATCCATTCATTTATATGCTCTCCGGTACCCATTTTAATGCTTTTAGCTGAAATAGTAAAAGTTTCTGTAAGAGGAGTTTTACCGTAAGAATCAAAATTTTCTTTATATTTTACCACATATCCATCAAAAAAATATAATTCTTTTAAAGTAGAATTACTATCTCTTTTAATAAAAACTATTTTACCATCTTTTCTTTCAAAGCTATTAGTCATCCACTCAAAGATATCAGTTTCACCGGTGGATTCAATAGACACTTCAATTCTTCCTCCTCTGGTTTGAGAAGAAGGGCGTCCTGTAGGATCAGTTTCCTGAGCTAAAGAGTAATTAATATTCAATACATTATATGTTTTTCCTTCTACTTCTAATTTTGCTCTAAATGACATAATAATTATTTTGCGATTATCTTAATAAAATTGTGTTAATTGAAATTATAATACAAATATAACACATGATAATTGTCTTTTTTTTAAATGTATGTTAAAATAATTGTAAAATATAAAAAAATATATACCGTATTTTTATCTAAGTACTCATTAAAATTTTTTAGGAATTGAAAATCATATTACAATCCCAAAGCGATATGCGTGTTTTAAGATATAAAATAATAATTAATTTATGTTTATAATCTATTAATTGTAAATATTATTGTGTTTAATGCAATAATTTATAATTATAATTATTACTTTTATAACTTAAAAATTTCTGAGTTAAAATTATGTGGAAAAGTGAATACTGTAAAAAAGGATTGTATGACCCAAACTATGAGCACGATGCGTGCGGTGTAGGAATGATAGTCCATACAAAGGGTGTTAGATCCCATTCAATTGTCGAGAACGGTCTCCAGGTTTTAGAAAATATGACCCATAGAGGGGCAGAAAGTGCAGACAATAAAACCGGGGATGGAGCGGGCATTATGGTTCAAATACCTCATGAATTTGTTCTTCTGCAAGGAATAGCAGTTCCGGAAAGAGGTAGGTATGGAAGTGGATTATTATTTTTTCCTAAAGAAAAAGATGAAGAAGAAAAAGCATTTAATTTATTATCCGAATTAATAAAGAAAGAAGGCTTAAATTTTTTAGCCTTACGAGATGTTCCTGTTAATAGTGACATATTAGGAGAAATATCTATGGCAAATGAGCCGGTTATAAAGCAGATATTCATAAAAGGAGAAGAGTATTCTCAGGAAGTTTTAGAATTAAAATTATATTTATTAAGAAAGAAATTTGAAAAAGCAATATTAAAATCAGATATAAAGAACAAACGCGGATGTTATCTGGTAAGTTTGTCAACCAAAACCATTGTATATAAAGGGATGTTGACATCGCTACAATTAAGACATTATTTCCCGGATTTATTACATCCAAACTTTACCAGTGCCATAGCTTTGGTACATTCACGTTTCAGTACCAATACTTTTCCTACTTGGGATTTGGCGCAGCCTTTCCGTTTAGTAGGACATAATGGAGAAATTAATACTATAAAAGGAAACAGATTGTGGATGGAAGCACGTGAAAGCGTACTAAAATCTGAAAAAATCGGAAACATAGAAGATATATGGCCGATTGTACAGAATGGAATGAGTGACAGCTCCTCCTTTGACAATGTGTTGGAATTTTTAGTAATGTCGGGCAAGTCCCTACCTCATGCGTTGGCAATGATGGTTCCGGAATCATGGAATGATAAAAATCCTATTTCATCCGAATTAAAAGCTTTTTATGAATATCATAGCATACTTATGGAGCCGTGGGACGGTCCGGCAACCATCTTATTTAGTGACGGTAGATATGCAGGAGGATTGTTGGACAGAAACGGCTTACGGCCTGCTCGTTATCTCATTACTCATAATGATATGATGGTGGTAGCTTCAGAAACCGGAGTAGTTACCTTTGATCCGTCGGAAATCAGAGAAAAAGGTAGGTTAAAACCCGGAAAAATGTTAATGATTGATACAGCTACCGGTATTATACAATATGACCAAGAATTAAAAGAAGAGTTAGCAAAAGCCTATCCATATAAGCAATGGTTGGATAAAAATAGAATATCTTTAGATAACATCACTTCGGGAAGAAGCGTAACATACGAAGTAGAGAATATGGAAATTATACTCTCCGCTTACGGCTATTACCGGGAAGATATAGAAAAACTATTAATCCCCATGGCTAAAGATGGAAAAGAACCGGTAGGGTCTATGGGCAATGATTCTCCATTAGCTATACTATCAAAAGAACCCAATCGTTTGTTTTCTTATTTTAGACAGCATTTTGCTCAGGTAACTAATCCTCCTATCGATCCCATAAGGGAAGAATTAGTCATGTCATTGGCAGGATATATCGGATCTCTTCATAAAAATATTTTAGAGCCCATGCCGGAACATTGTAAGATGGTGGGGCTGGCATATCCAATTATTACCAATAAGGAGTTAGATATACTCGAAAATCTGCATTATAAAGGATTTAAGTCAACTGTTATACCCATGACTTTTTCCCATAATCCTGACGAATATGCCTATGGATTGGAAGCAGGAATTAATAAGCTTTGTGAAGCAGCCGAATTAGCTGTAGATCAAGGAAGTAATTATATTATTTTAAGTGATAGGAAAGCAAACCTAGAGCAAATAGCAATACCTTCTCTCTTAGCAGTTTCCGCAGTTCATCATTATCTGATAAAAAAAAGGAAACGTATGCAAATAGATTTAGTAATTGAGTCAGCGGAACCGAGAGAAGTGATGCATTTTGCCTTATTATTCGGATATGGTGCTAATGCAGTAAATCCCTACCTATCATTTGCAATATTAAATGATTTAGTTAAAAAAGGTGAAATACAAATGGTATTCTCTACAGCCGAAAGGAATTATATGAAATCCATACATAAAGGATTATTGAAAGTGCTTTCCAAAATGGGAATATCTACCCTTAAAAGTTATATAGGAGCTCAGGTATTTGAAGCAATAGGAATTAGCTCTAAAGTATTATCTAATTATTTTGGTCATACCATTTCTAAAATTGAAGGAATAGAATTGGAAGATATAGCCTACGATACTATAACATCATTCAAAGAGGCTTTTGAAGGAATACATGACTCAACTATATATGATAATTTAGGAATATACGCATGGAGAAAAGGAAGAGAGGCTCATGCTTGGAATCCTGAAACTATTGCAAAGCTTCAAATAGCTACACGAACCGGAGATTACGATAAATTCAAAGAGTTTACACAAGAAGTTGATAATAAAAAAGATAAAATATTCATACGAGATTTTATCGATTATAATACAAATCCCATTAGTATAGATCAGGTAGAACCTGCATCCGAAATAATGAAGCGATTTGTTACCGGAGCCATGTCTTTTGGCTCAATCAGTAAAGAAGCCCATGAGGCCATAGCAGTAGCTATGAATACCATAGGAGGAAAGAGTAATACAGGGGAAGGAGGAGAACTTAAGGAACGTTTTTCTACAAAAGCGCGCTCGGCTATAAAGCAAGTAGCCTCAGGAAGATTTGGCGTTACAACGGAATATTTAGTAAATGCAGATGAAATACAAATTAAAGTAGCTCAAGGTGCAAAACCGGGAGAAGGAGGACAATTGCCGGGCTTTAAAGTAGATAATATCATAGCTAAAACCAGACACTCCATACCGGGAATTTCTTTAATATCTCCACCTCCACATCATGATATTTATTCAATTGAAGATTTGGCACAATTAATCTACGATTTGAAGAATGTAAATCCCGAAGCAATAATTAGTGTTAAATTGGTATCAGAAAGTGGGGTAGGAACAATTGCTGCCGGGGTAGCAAAAGCAAAAGCAGATTTAATTTTAATAAGCGGCTGTGACGGAGGAACCGGAGCCAGTCCGTTAAGCTCAATCAAGCATGCCGGATTGCCCCTAGAGATTGGATTGGCTGAAACACAACAGACATTGGTGCTTAATAATCTGAGAGGTAACATTCGCCTTCAAACAGATGGACAACTAAAAACCGGCAAGGATATAGTAATTGCTGCTATGTTAGGAGCAGAAGAATACGGTTTTGCAACGAGTGCTTTGATTATTTTAGGTTGTGTTATGATGAGGAAATGTCATTTAAATACTTGCCCGGTAGGAGTGGCAACTCAAAATGAGCAATTAAGAAAAAAATTTAGAGGCAAAAGCGATTATCTTATTAATTTCTTTACGTTTTTAGCAGAAGAAGTACGAGAGCACCTTGCTTTACTAGGTTATACAAAATTAGAGGATATTGTAGGAAGAACAGATCTATTAAAATCCAAAACATCTTTAGAGAATCCAAGACATGAAAAGTTAGATTTAAGTAGAATCTTGTTTTATCCGGAAAAAAATGAAAATTCCCTTAAACATAACAAGATCCAAGATCATAAAATTGATAAAGTATTGGATAGAGAATTGATTAATACTTGCCGAAATGCTATTGATAAGGCTATGCCAGTATCATTAAAACGGATACTTCAGAATACAGATAGGGCCGTAGGAGCTATGTTATCCGGTGAAGTAGCAAAAAAATATGGAAATGATGGATTGCCTGACAATACCATTCATTGTGAATTTAAAGGATCGGCAGGCCAAAGTTTCGCAGCTTTTTTATCTAAAGGAATAACCTTTACATTAAAGGGTGATGCCAATGACTATCTAGGAAAAGGTTTATCGGGAGGCAAAATAATTTTATTACCTCCAGATACCTCTAATTTTAAACCCGAGGATAATATTATTGCAGGAAATACACTTTTATATGGAGCAACAACTGGAGAAGTATATATTAACGGTCAGGTAGGTGAACGTTTTTGCGTAAGAAACAGTGGGGCTCTTGCTGTAGTAGAAGGAGCCGGTGATCATTGTTGCGAATATATGACCGGAGGACGAACCGTAGTATTAGGCAAAACGGGAAGAAATTTTGCCGCCGGAATGAGTGGGGGAATTGCCTACGTATATAACCCTGACGGAGATTTCGATTACTATTGCAATATGGAAATGGTAGAACTTTCCTTAATTGAAGATATTAGCGATATACGGGAAGTGCATGATATTATAAGCAATCACTATAAACATACTTCAAGTCCTTTGGCTAAAAGACTTTTAGATAATTGGATGAACGAAATTAATTCTTTTATTAAGATCACACCAATTGAGTACAAAAGAGTATTGCAAGAAGAAAAGATTCGTGCAATTAATGAGAAAATTTCAAAATTAGAATACGATTATTAAGATATTATAAGTATAAAATGGGAAATCCTAAAGCATTTTTAACAATAAATAGAAAAGAAGCAGGGTACCGCCCTAGACATGAAAGAATTTCGGACTATGGAGAAGTAGAACAGACATTAAATACAGAGGATAGACTTTTACAAGCATCTCGATGTATGGACTGTGGAGTTCCATTTTGCCAATATGGATGCCCTTTGGGAAATAAAATGCCCGAATGGCAAGATCTTATCTATAAAGGAAATTGGAAAGGAGCCGCTCATAGTTTACAATCAACCAATGATTTTCCTGAATTTACAGGGCGCGTATGTCCGGCTCCTTGTGAAAAAACCTGTGTTTTAGCAATAGATGATTCGCCGGTAACAATTAGAGAAAATGAGGCTGCCGTAATGGAACATGCCTATTCGGAAGGATATATGAAGCCTGAGTTACCAAACACACGTACAGGAAAAAAAGTTGCTGTTATCGGATCAGGTCCGGCAGGAATGGCTGTAGCGAATCAACTAAATAAAAAAGGACATTTAGTAACAGTGTATGAAAAAGATACCAGCATAGGCGGATTGCTTCGTTATGGTATTCCTGATTTTAAATTAAATAAAAATGTTGTTCAGCGAAGAGTTGACTTGATGAAAGAGGAGGGAATAGAATTTGTAGTAAATACCGAAATTGGAAAGGATATCAAAGGAAAGGACATAGTAAAAAACTATGACGCCGTTTGCATAGCCATAGGCTCTCAGGTGCCTAGAAATTTAGATATTGAAGGAAGAGAGCTGGAAGGAGTTCACTATGCAATGGAATATCTAAAAATGCAAAATAAAATAGTAGCTAAAGAATCAATTACCGATGACGAATTTATTAACGCAAAAGGTAAAAATGTCCTTGTCATTGGAGGAGGGGATACAGGATCCGATTGTATTGGAACTGCAAATCGGCAAGGTGCTGCAAATATTATGCAGATTGAAATTTTAACCAAGCCTAAAGAACTTAAAGATGTTGAAAATAGATGGCCGGTTCCTTTTCCTGTTTACTTAAAAACTTCATCGTCACATTTAGAAGGATGTGAACGAAAATGGTCTTTACACACAAAAAGATTTATCGGTGAAAACGGTAAGTTAACAGGGGTTGAAGTGGTAGAAATAGAATGGCAAAAAGATTCTTCTGGAAAATTTATTATGAATGAGGTGGGAGAGCCTAAAATTTTAAAAATTGATTTGGTTTTTTTAGCCTTGGGATTTGTAAATCCTATTCAAGAGGGATTTTTGGAAGAGATGGAAATCATTATGAATGAAAGGAAAAATATACATACTGATAATACCAGAAAAACAAACATTGATAAAATTTTTGCTGCAGGAGACTGTGTCAGCGGACAATCACTCGTTGTAACCAGTATAGCATCCGGAAGGGAAACCGCTCATCATATAGATGAGTTTTTAAGAAAATAGCGTTTTTCTATAAGAATAAAAGTTAAACTGATAGCTTAAAGAAGCTATCAGTTTTTCATACAAATACTGTAAAATGTAATCTAATAATTACTAATAAAAACACAGTAACATTATAAAAAGATTAAATATGACTACACCGCAAAAAAGTATTAAGAAAAAAATATGAGTTTTAAGATTGGTCTAACAATTAGGAAATGATTTAAAAGCCTGTAAGATTATAGGCTATAGCCAGGATAGTTTCTATTGTTTTATAGAACTATTATGAACAAGGTGGAAGGCTAACCTTATAGGAAAATCTCGGCGTAAATCTATTCTTAAAAATCGTATTGATACAGCTATCGAAGACCAGGCGATTACATTCCTTGATGAGCATGAATTAAGGTTACTTCATGTATTATTTGATAGAGAAACCGAGTACTGTGGACTAAGAGAGCAACATGAATATCAGTTATATCTTGTCAATGAAGATATTGATTTAAGAAAAGTCCACAAATAAAAGGAATCTGATAAAGATTCCACAGAACAATACAGAAAGGGCTTTGTACCGTAGCTTTTAGAAAGAAAATATGCAGGAGTGCAGATAGATACAAAAATTGATAGTAAGGAGGACATTGCTAAATAAAAACTTTTGGAAAAAATAATGAAGCAACAAAATATTCTTACCTCTTGATGCCAAAATACTCTTGATAAGAACCATAAATCATAGTAAACTCACAACTGTAAGATGGTCTTTGTTATTATAACTAACGAAAATTTCAGTCATAAGATAGATTCAAAATATCATATGTTAGCCTTATTTACAGTAATTATATGGGGAACGACTTTTATTTCAACTGAGATATTAATAAATAACGGACTTACTCCGACCGAGATTTTTTTATATCGATTTTTGTTGGCTTATGTATGTATTTGTTTTTTTTCTTCTAAGGTTATTTTTGCAAAAAATTATAAAGATGAATTATTATTCTTACTTTTGGGATTATTCAGCGCTTTATTTTATTTTATTACAGAAAATACAGCATTAAAGCTTACATTGGTATCAAATGTATCATTAATACTTTCTACTACACCTATAGTAACCGTTTTGATATATAAAAATGAAAAACTTACTGCAAACCTGGTAAAGGGATTGTTATTGGTGCTTTTGGGAGTATTTTTGGTAGTATATAATGGTAGATTTATACTTAAAATAAATTTCTTAGGGGATTTTTTAACCTTTATGGCCGTACTTTCTTGGTCCTTTTATAGTTTAATTTTAAATACGCTTAAAAAAAATACCCCATACTTTATATAACACGTAAAGTTTTCTTTTATGGAATTATTACTTTGATTCCCTTTATTTTTATAAATCCTTTTAAATTTCAGAAAGATATACTAATCACCTCAATTATTATGACAAATTTGGTATTTTTAGGGATTGTTGCGTTCATGATATGTTTTTTACTTGGAATATGTCAATTAAGAAGCTGGGAATTATAAGGACAACTAATTATATATATGTTGTCCCACTAGTTACAATACTCACTTCCTTAATTATTTTAAAAGAGAATATTACTATCATATCAATTATTGGAGCTATATTTATATTATTTGGAGTTTATGTCTCGGAGAATGACATAAAAATAAAGAGAAATAGAAATTAAATTAAAACAATTGACGAAATAAAATGGTTTCAGCTAAAATCGAAAAAATTTTTAGAGTTATCTGGTATTTAGTTGCTTTTATGTTAACTATATATTTGGGATATACTATGTGGAAGGGAAACGAAGAATTACCTTATAATATTATAATTTTTATAATTACAGCTTTATTAGGATATACTTGCGTAAATATATTAGTTTATCGTTCACCCGTAGTGTCCAATCTATTAGGAATGTCGGCAAATATAGGGGAAATATATACCCATTTATTATATGGTAATGTAGGTTTGGCTTGTAGTAATCTATATTATTTTATTACTCATGTAATAGGACTTTTCTTATGGACAAAGAAAGAAAATCAAGATGAGAAAGGTAAAATTAAAGTATCAAAAACAAATTATATGGCTCTTGCATTCACCATTTTGTTTTGTATACTTGGAATCATTTTGATGTTTTATTTCGGAGATTATATCTTTAAAGAAGGAGCAACCACTTCTCTGCTTTTACTAAATTGCATAGCTTTTACGATAGGGGTATCTGCTCAATTTACAATGATTATGAGACAACCCTTTTCTTGGATTTTATGGAGTATAAGTAATTTAGTATGGCTTTCTTTAAATATTATTTCGCACAATTATATTTTTGCCGTCCAATCTGTTTTATATGAGATAAATGCAGTAATTGGTATCTATAAATGGTATTCTGATTCTAAAAAATAAATTTGCTTATGGATTTTGTAGAATTCTATCGAATAAAGTGATTTTTATTAATTATGATCTAAATCTATAATTATATAAAAATTATATTTTAATGTTTATTGGCGAGTTGACCACAGGCAGCATCAATATCGTCTCCTCTACTTTTTCTAATTTTTACAATAATATTCTCTTTTTCTAAGGTAGATACATAATTTTGAATTATCTCCGAGCTTGCTTGAGAATATTTGCCACTATCAATAGAGTTGTATTGTATTAAATTAACCTTGGAGGGTATTGTTTTACAGAATTTTACTAGAGCATTTATATCTTCCTTGCTGTCATTGATTCCTTTCCAAACAATATATTCCAAAGTAATTCTGCTTTTGGTCTTCTGATACCAATAATTTAGAGATTCCTTAATGTTGGTAAGAGGAAATTTTACACTGAAAGGCATCAATTGATTCCGTTTTTCTTCTATAGCTGAATGTAAAGATAACGCTAATTTAACCTTTACATTTTCATCGGCTAATTTCTCAATTAATTTGGGAATACCGGATGTAGAAACGGTAATTCGCCTTGGAGACATACCTAAACCTTTATCTTCGGTAATCTTCCGAATCGCATCAAGTACTGAAGAATAGTTTAGAAGCGGCTCTCCCATTCCCATAAAAACAATATTGGAAAGAGGTTTCTGATGGTATTCTCTACTCTGTTTATCTATAAGTGTTACCTGATCTACAATTTCAGCAGTGGTTAAATTTCTCATTCGAATAAGTTGAGAAGTTGCGCAAAATGTGCAATCCAAACTGCATCCCACTTGAGATGATACACAGGCTGTGGTTCTTTTTGCAGTAGGTATTAGAACAGATTCCACAACATTTCCGTCGTGAAGTCTCACCGCATTTTTTATAGTTCCGTCTTTAGACCTTTGCATTACATGAATTTCTGCCGGTCTAATTATAAAATGATTTTCCAGTTTTTCACGAAGAGGTTTGGATAGATTCGTCATACCTGCAAGGGAATGCGCATTTTTATTCCAGAGCCAATCATATACCTGTCTTGCACGAAAAGCTTTTTCTCCTATTGAGGAAAAATAAGCCTCAAGTTCTTGTAAACTTAAGGCTCTTATATCTTTTTTATTTTGATTCAAACTAGTTATAAAGCTAAATTAAATGATTAACATTGCATCTCCGTAAGAGTAGAATTTATAATTTTCTTTAATTGCTTCTTTATAGGCTTTCATGATTAAATCATATCCTGCAAAAGCAGAAACCATCATCATTAATGTTGATTTTGGTGTATGGAAATTAGTAATCATGGAATCGGCGATACCAAAATCATAAGATGGGAAAATAAATTTATTGGTCCATCCTTCATAAGGATTTAGTCGTTTATTTGCAGAAACTGAGGTTTCAATAGCTCTCATTGAAGTAGTACCCACTGCACAAACGCGATGTTTAGTCTCAATAGCATGATTTACAATTTTACAAGTTTTCTCTGAGATAGAGATTTGCTCACTTTCCATTTTATGTTTAGAAAGATCTTCAACTTCTACGGAAGCAAATGTTCCTAAACCAACATGCAAAGTAATTTCTGCAAATTCAATTCCTTTAATTTCCAAACGTTTTAATAGATGTTTAGAAAAATGCAATCCTGCAGTTGGTGCGGCAACAGCTCCCTCTTCTTTGGCATAAATTGTTTGATACCTTTCTGCATCATCCGCATCTGGTTTTCTTTTAATATATTTAGGTAGAGGAGTTTCTCCTAACTCCTTTAATTTTCTTCTAAATTCTTCATAAGAGCCGTCAAATAAAAAACGTAAGGTTCTACCTCGGGATGTAGTATTATCAACTACTTCGGCAACTAAACTATCGTCCTCTGTAAAAAATAATTTATTTCCGATTCTTATTTTTCTTGCAGGATCAACCAATACATCCCATATTCTAGATTCAGCATCCAGCTCTCTTAATAAAAAAACTTCTATTTGAGCTCCGGTTTTTTCTTTATTACCATATAAACGGGCCGGAAATACTTTAGTATTATTTAAAATAAAGACATCCCCTTCATCAAAATAATCAATGACATCTTTAAATAATTTATGTTCTATTTCTCCTGTGTTTTTATGTACCACCATTAACCTTGCCTCATCTCTGTTTTTGGAAGGTCTATCTGCAAGAAGTTCAGGGGGTAACTTAAAATCAAAATCTGAAGTTTTCATTATTAAATTTATGTTTATAATACAAATATACAATAAGCGTACCCCTAAAGTCAAGTATTTATTTTTAAGACACCTTTATCGCAAAGAATTTTTGGCAAGTTTTTTGAAATTTCACTAGTAAGAAGTTATTGTTGTTATATTTAAAATATAATTTTTAAGCCATGGGGAAATGATTTAAAATTTCTGAAAAATTATTTATAACACATAATTTAAAAGTAAATTAAATTTTTTTAAAGTAAAATTTCTTTCAAATAAATTTATACTTAGTTAGAGCAATAAGGGTAGAAAATTTTTCTATCCTTATTGTTTTTTATAGGGTTAGCTTTTTTAAATCTTCAATGCTTCCATTAAAAACATTGATATCTACATAATTTTCTGTAATACCTTTTACTATTCCTTTTTCAGTAAACTGCCAAAAGGACCATTTTTGATGTAAAGGACTTTCAATAGGATTGTAATTTGCCGTCCATATCATATAATCGGTTAAATCCATATCAGATATGTGATGAATGAAATAGGCATCGTTGGAATAAATAATTGGTTTAACCTTATAATTTTTTTCAATGATAGTTAACCAGTTTATAAGTCCGGTTTTTAATAATTCCAATGATTGATCTTTCGGTAATTCTTCTACATCAAGCACAGGTGGTAAATCACCTTTTTCTAAGGTAACAGTCTTAATAAAATTTTCAGCTTGTATGGTAGAATTTCTGTTAACATCATAATAATGATAAGCGCCTTTTATAATATTTTTTTTAGCGAGATTTCTCCAATTTTTTTTAAATGAAGCATCTTGAGTAAAAGCGCCCCGTGTTGCTCTTACAAATACAAAAGATATTGGAATTTCTTTATCGATAAATTGAATACTATCCCATATAATTTTACCCTGATGCTGACTAATATCAAGCCCAAAAACATTATTTTTATATTTAGTGAAAACAGCTTGGATCTTTTGAATTTCAGATATTTTAATATTTTTTTCTAAATTTTCATTTTCAAAGTTCGCTCCGGCCCACTTATTTTTAATAAGGTAATAATACGTGATCAGCGAAGTACGAAAAAAAAAGAGTAAGGATAGGATTACAATGACACCTGTTAGCCAATAGTAAAGTACTCTATAAGTATTTTTTTTGTTAGTTTTTCTTTTCATAAGTAAATGAAAAATATTCGTTGAATATGGTTCTGAATTTTCGATGACATCTTTAAATAAGATTGATTCAAAGATAATAAACTATTGGATAAGAAAAATAGTAATTATGTGTTTTATCCTAATAAAATTCCACCATAAATATGATATGTATTTATTAAAAAGATTGATAATGTTATGCAAAGAAATGGTAGGCAACCTTAAAATATTGTGTTAAATTTTTGAACTAAAAAAGAATTCTAAATATAATTTGATAATATTTTTATTATTCCAAAAATGCCTTTGCATTTATAATAGTAGTTAAGATTGCTATAACGTATAATAATTTATCTATTTGAAATGCTATAATTTGAGAATAGTGATTGATAAAGATTACAAAGGCGCAGAATAGATTTTCGATGAGAGAAAATATAATTAGCTTATTTATTTATTTCTAGAAAATTTTTTACCAATGTTTTGGCTTTATTTTGAGCTTTTTCCAAATTATCATTAATTATTACTACATCAAAATCTTTAGCAAATGAAATTTCTTCATCAGCTTTTTGAATTCTGGCAAGTAGTGAATCCGAATTTTCAGTATTTCTATTTTTTAATCTTTCCTCAAGGTCTTTTAAAGAGGGGGGAGCAATAAAAATAGCCAAAGCTCTCTCTTTAAATTGTTTTTTAAGATTTAGTCCTCCTTTTACATCAATATCAAAAATTACATGTTTCCCTTGATTCCAAAGTCTTTCTATTTCAGAATGAAGTGTTCCATAAAATCGACCTTCGTATACTTCTTCATATTCTATAAATTCGTTGTTTTTGATTTTTTCTTTAAATTCTTTTTCTGTTAGAAAATAATAATCTTTTCCGTTAACTTCAAATTCTCTTTTAGGGCGTGTAGTACAAGAAATTGAAAATGCAATTTCTGGAAATATGGTTAAAAGATATTTCACAATAGTCGTTTTTCCAGCACCTGAGGGTGCTGAAAAAATGATTAATTTACCTTCTAAATTTTTTCCCGGAAGCAATTCTTTAAGTTGAAAAGTATCATTTCCCGGCTTCTGATATATTAATCCCATAAATTATAAAACGTTATTAGTTTGTTCTTTTATTTTTTCAAGTTCATCTTTCATTAATACAACTAATTTCTGAATTTCAGAATGATTGGCTTTGGATCCTATTGTATTTATTTCTCTACCCATTTCTTGAGCTATAAAGCCTAATTTTTTTCCGGCTTGTTCATCGTTATCAATTACTTTAAAGAAATATTCACCATGTTGTTTTAATCGCACTTTTTCTTCATTTATATCTAATTTTTCTATATAGTAAACCAATTCTTGATGAAAGCGCTGTTCATCAAATTGGATTTTTAATTCGGATAATTGTTTTTCCAATTTTTGTCTTACGGAAATTATTCTTTCCTGCTCATATCTTTCTATCTCATCTAATGAAGTAAGTATATTTTTTGCGTATTTCTTTAATGCAGCTTCTAATGCTCTCCCTTCTTCAGATCTAAAATCGTTCACTTTTTCAAGGGAAGAATTAAGGCATTCTAAAACGAGTTTCCACTCCTCTTCACTAATTTCTACTTCTTGATTAGTAAATACCTCAGGCATTCTTATTGCCATCTTAAGAAAATCCAATTGAGTACCTTCTATTTGCAATTCTTCAAGATCTGATATATAATTTTTAACTGCATTTGCATTAATACGAGAATTATTCTCAGCTCCTAAATTTTCAATAATTATGGAGAAATCTATTTTTCCTCTGACTAATTGACTTCCTATAATTTTTCTTAGTTCCAATTCTTTATTTCTATACCTGGGTGATATTCTTACAAATAAATCTAATGATTTACTGTTAAGAGTTTTGATCTCAATTGAAATTTTTAAATTTTCTGTATTGACTTCTGACTTCCCATAGCCAGTCATTGATTGTAACATATGTATAAAATATTGTTATAACTAAGCGTAAGCTTAAGCTAATTTAAATGTAGTTTGTAAATAAAGGAATTACAAAATTAACCTTTTTTTAATTCAATTATAGTTATTTCGGGCCAAATACCTACTCTTCCGGAAAATCCTAAAAAGCCGAATCCACGGTTTACATAAAGGTATTTATCATTTTCTTGATATAAATCCGCCCATTTAGGATACCTGTATTTGATGGGAGACCATTTAATAACTCCGGGAATTTCAATTCCAAATTGCATTCCGTGAGTATGTCCTGATAAGGTTAGATGCATTTTCTTCGTAAAGTTTTTTACAATTGCATCAAAGTGAGAGGGATCATGCGATAATAAAATATTAAATTCTCCATCGTTAATATTTTTTGTAGCCAGATCTAAATCTCCATCTTTAGGAAAATGTCCAATACCCCAATTTTTAACTCCGATAATATTAATAAATTGATTCCCTTTATGTAGTCTTATTGATTCATTTCTTAATAAATTCCAATGGATTGATTCATGATATTGATTTAGCTTATCAATATTTTTTTGTTGAGCTATTTTATCTTCTCCAAAAACGTAAACTCCATAATCATGATTCCCTAAAATAGAATATTTGCCATCTTTAGCTTTTATTGTTTTCAAAAGAGAAAGCCAAGGTTTCATCTCTTCGGAAAGATTATTTACAGAATCACCAGTAAAAACAAATAAGTCGGGGTTTTGATTATTAAGCATTGTAATGCCTCTGGCTACCTTATCATAATCTTTACTATCAAAGCTTCCCAAATGCATGTCAGAAAGTTGGGCTATTTTATAACCGTCAAATTCATTGGGTAAATCGGGAAATTTAATTGAAACTTTTCTAACCCGAAAATCAAATTTGCCCCAAACAATCCCTTCTATTATAGATAAAAATGGAATGCTAGCAAGTCCTAATCCCATCGCACTAATAGCTTTTCTCCGTTCAGGTAAATACGTCTGATTTTGAACGGGTTTAGAAGAAATTTTCCTAAATAAAAAATTGAAAACTCTTATAAAATCTTCAATAATTAGGATTAAAGCTAAGACTAGTTTAGGTATAAAAACAATCATGAAAAAACCCATTAAAAAATGGACTTGCCCTTTATTGTTTCTATCAATTAATATAGACCAGATAAGAATAATGGATAGAGCACTGATAGATACTCCAAGCCACCAATGTCTTATTAATTTATTGTTTGTCAATACTTTAATAGCTTGATAACAATAATATTCAATAATAAGTGAAATAACAAATAATATAGCTATTAATGAGGTCAATGCGCTTTTGATTATCAGTAATTATAGTTATGGCATTCTATATAAAATAGCATTTATATTCATTCCGGCACCTACAGAAGCAAACACTACCAAATCATTGGAGTTTAATGTTTGATTTAGAAAATTTCCTTTTACCATCATATCATACATGGTTGGAATGGTTGCTACCGAAGAGTTTCCAAATTTTTGGATAGTCATGGGAGCAATTCCTTCAGGAATATCATTTAAATTATAAAGTTTGAAAACTCTCTCTAATATAGCATGGTCCATTTTTGCATTAGCTTGATGAATTAGAACTTTATTAATATCTGAGATTGTATATCCAGCATCATCAATAACTTTTTTAACTGCTTGTGGAACATAAGTTAATGCATATTCATATACTTTTCTTCCTTTCATTCTGATATTGGCCTTTGAGCCGACATAATTCGGATTTAAAGACGAATCCGTAGCTATATAATATACCTCTTCTCCGTTATCACTTCTTGTATAATGGTTAAGGATACCTATTTTATGATCAGTTTCTCTGGATTCAAGAACCACACCGGCTGCTCCGTCAGAAAAAATCATACAATTCCTATCGAAAGGGTCAACCGTTCTGGAAAGAGTTTCAGAACCAATTACTAAGATTTTTTTAGCAATTCTTGCTTTTAATAATTGATCGGCTAAAATTATGCCTTCATTCCAGCCTGGACATCCGAAATTCATATCATAGGGTTTACACAAAATATTTTTAATACCTATTTTTTTCTTTGTAAGAGCAGATATGGATGGCATTATTCGAACCTGTCTCTCATTAGCATCTATATCACCAAAATTGTGAGCTACGATAACATAATCTAACTCTTCTTTATCAATTCCGGCATTTTCAATTGCTAATCTACCTACTTCTGCGGCCAGATCGGAATTCATGATATTGTTATCATCAACATAACGTCTTTCAGTTATTTCTGTGATATCTGCAAATTTTTTAATAATTTCCGGAGTAGGTTTGGTTATAGGTTCTCTGTTTTCGTCATAAAAAGTAATTCCTTCAAAATTGCTATTTGGAACCACTTTCTTAGGTAAGTACGATCCAGATCCAGTTATAATACTTTGCAACATATTAAAATTGTAATATTATTCGTGATAATAATTTGACAAATTTATGTAATAATTACTAATAAAGCTATTATATTATTATCTTTGTGTATAAAAGTAAGGTTATATGTTGAGTAAAAGCCCCTTACAAGGTTTATTAGTAGCAATATTTATAGTTTTAGTTTCAATTTTGATATATAATTTATATATAAAAAAAAATGATGAATTTTTATTGGACAATTCCAGTGATAAGCAAATAAAGGTTGTTTTAAATGGAAAGGATTATTTTCTTGCAGCGGGTCAATCCCTTACAGTTCCTATTTTAGCAGGCAAAAATACTATATCAAGTCAGGATATAAATGGAAACAGTATCTTAAAAGATACATTCTTTGTTATTAATGGGAATAAAAGAGGATTAATTAATCCCTCGTTTGCCACTTATATTACTTTTAGAAGATACTACGGGCATATAAAAAATATAGATTCTTTATATAAAATTTATCGAAAAAGAATTGATGGAAAAGAATTTATAGGTGAAGTAAATGAATATAATCAATTATTAATACAAGATTTTTATTATAATATTAATCAAAATTTTCCTAAGATTATAACTAAGGTAGATTCGATTGAGTCAAGAATTAAATTATTTAGAAAAAGCCAATTTTTAGAATTTTATCGCTCAACATTTGAGTAAAAACATTTAATTTTGTAAGGTAAGAACAGCAAATAATTATTATGCCGGATATTGTAAAGCCCTATAATGAAACAGAGAGTAAGAAAAAACAAGTTGAACAGATGTTTGATAATATCTCTGAAAATTATGATTTCTTAAATAGATTGTTATCATTTAATATTGATATTTATTGGAGAAATCAACTAGAAAAAAGAGTGGTGGCGCATAATCCAGAAAAGATATTAGATGTGGCTACAGGGACAGCTGATTTAGCCATTGAGCATGCAAAGAAAACCAAGGCGGCAATTACCGGTTTAGATTTGTCTCAAAAAATGCTAGATTATGGGCAGGTTAAAATAGATAGGAAAGGACTGAAAGATAGAATAAAACTAATCAAAGGTGATGCTGAAAATTTACCTTTTCCGGATGAAGGATTTGATATTGTTACCGTTTCATTTGGGGTGAGAAATTTTGAGAATTTAGAAAAAGGTATATCTGAAATGGGAAGGGTTTTAAAAAAAGGAGGGAAGCTGCTAATTTTAGAATTTTCAAAACCCAGTGGCTTTTTTGCTCCATTCTTTATGTTTTATTTTAAGAAGATTCTTCCGAATATTGGAAAATTAATTTCCGGCGATTCTAGTGCATATACTTATTTGCCAAATTCAGTAGAGGTAATGCCTTATGGAGATAATATGAAAAATCTAATACTCAAAAACGGTTTTAAAGAAGCAAGCTTTAGAAAGTTGACTTTCGGGGTTGCTACCGTCTATGAGGGAATAAAATAAATAAATAAATAAATCGTTTTCTCTACTATGAAGAGATTAATCATAGTTTTAATATTATTTATACATTGTGGAGTAAATGCGCAATTCCGAACAAGAGAAGTGATGGAAAGATATGATGATTTTGATGATCAGAAGTTTTCTTGGGGGTATTATCTTGGCATGAATTATTTTGACTTAAAGATTCATCCCAATGATGAAGGATTAGAACATTCAGGCAGATACTTAGTGGATGTTGATTCTAAAGGAGGATTTACCGTAGGATTAATAGGAAAAATGAAAGTTCATGATTATATTGATTTAAGGTTAGAACCGGCTATGCATTTTACTCAACGAGATTTGATTTTTAACAATGTTCAAAAAATTATTGATGAAGAAATAGCAAATGGTCTTGAAACCACTTATACCGAACAAGATGTAAAGCGAAATGTCAAATCTACGTATTTAGATTTCCCACTCTTTTTAAAATTTCACGGAGAAAGATGGTATAATTCTAGGCCTTATTTACAAGCCGGGTTAAGTTGGCTGATCAATTTACAAAGTAATGAGAAAAAGGAAAAGGATAATAGTAATCAGACTTTTCGGATGAAAACAAATAATTTTTCCTATCAATTAGAAGCAGGTGTTGAACTTTATTTTAAGAGATTCAAAATGACCCCATCGGTTAGAGGAATTTTCTTTTTTAATAATGAATTAGTTGCAGATAATCCCGGAACACCGCCATATTGGGCAGGGGCATTAAAATCTATACATACAAGGGCTGTAGTTTTTTCATTAAAATTTGAGTAATCATTATTTTCTTTATTCTTATTATACCTATGGCATTTTAATCTTTTAATAAACTACTGCTGATAATTTATCTTAGTTATAAGTATAAATATTTCCTTTTTTGTATAAACTCATTTACTAAAATGTTACTCAAGCATTTTTTAATAATTTACGGTTATTCTTTTTTGAACTGTAAATTTGTTTTTTATAAAATTATATAGTTTTTTTAATATCTATTTAATTTCGGAAAAAAATTAAGAGAATTTACCTGTTGATTTATTAAATATTATGATAACGTCTAATGGTAAACGTCCATCTGGACCAATAAATCTAATCGGATTCTGGTAGGTATACTGATACGGAGTCATCGTTTTTTCAAAGAGTGGCTCTACGGATATAAAGATCGATTCCCTTGGGTTGTAATACCTAGCACCGTAATAATATAGTCACGCCTCTGCATAAATTCTTCCTCGCCCGAGATTTTCCTTTTACTCTCTACTGTTTTAAATATAAAAACACCCTTATGTCAATTAACTTTATCTAATTGCAAAGATATACTTTTTATTTCAATTGAAATAAAAAATAGGTTTTGTTATTTATTCTATTTTTCAACTGTAAATAATGATAGAAATTAGTAAAAACCCTATCACAAAGACATCGATGTTTTTGACACGCTTGAGTTAATTAAACTCCTTATCCCGCATAATGAACTGTAAATGCTAGATATGCTGCATTTGGTATGAATACCCCCCTCACTTTCAAGTGAGGGGGGTATTTAAATTGTTTTCTAACTACTTACCATATTACTAACCAATAAATTATAATTTCTTCTTTTTCGTTAAACGCTATTCCTTTAGAATAACCATGTTTTACGACAGAAGGCATATATGATTTATATGGATTAATTTTTGAGGAATATACTGTTTCTCCATGCTTTAAATCTATAATAATATATTTAAAATCTTGATTTAATTTACTCTGTCCCTTACTTAATGTATTACTCCAAAAATTAGGTATTACAATTGGGGATTCTTTACAATTAGGTGATAGTTTACTTTTGTGTATTCCATTATTTAAATCCATTAATAAACTACTTTTATTTATAAAGTCATTAACTATTACTATACAATTATCCTCAATAGCATAAATCTTCTTATGTTTATATTTTAATTTTTCTTCCTTTATTAATTTTTTTGTTCCAATTAAAGTTAAACTAAAATCTTCAGTATTAGAATAAGCTACTGTATCTATACTATATGAATACTTATCAAAATCATCAGTATTTAAAGGAAAATGAGAAGTTAAGCTATCTCCAAAGTAAGATAAATAATTAGTATAATCTTTGTCTTTACTTAGATCTACGCATGAATGTAAAATCATTAAAATAGAAATACAGATTATTAATAGTATATTAGTCTTAATAAACAGAATCTTATTATACATGAAATTTAACATTTAAATTATCTTTTCTTTATTAATGATTGTAGAAATTCTACTAATTTTTCTGCTCCAAATTTAATCATATCATTTTTAGCATCATTAGTTGTAGGGGTAGTAGAATTATTAAAAGATGATCCATAATCTCTTGTTTCTATGTAAGTTTTTGTTTTTACAGTTATCCCAGAAATAATATCCGATTTACTACGAGGCTCTATTTGTGAATTACGTAATATCTTAACATTCTTTTCTCCTTTCTCTCTTGCAAACACTTCAGAACGTATTTGATTTCTAGAGCTATATTCTAAGGTTATAGTTCTTCCTACATCTTCACGAGATACATCTGTATAATTACGTTCCTCAACAATATCTTTTATAGCTAATTCCCCTTCTTTACCATCTTGTAGTATCATGGAATAATCTCCTACTGGTTTTTTTGACTCATCTACTGAATACATTCCTTCATAATATGAATAACCATCTTGTCCTGAACTGTAATGTTCATAAGCATCTTGATTCTTGTTCCAAAAATATTCTCCGGTATTATCTCTAAAATAACGTATTTCTTTTATAGGTGGTTCTTTCACTTCTTCCCCTTCCATCCCCGTAGGATCGGTAAATCTAATCGGATTCTGGTAGGTATATTGATACGGTGTTCCTGTTTTTTCAAAGAGTGGGTCTACGGATATAAAGATCGATTCCCTAGGGTTGTAATACCTAGCACCGTAATAATATAGTCACGCTTCTGCATAAA